>DOVL01000304.1 GCA_003520105.1 Lachnospiraceae bacterium
CTTGGGGAATCAAGGTAAACCGTGTCGAGCTTAAAAATATCATGCCGCCTGCAGCCATCCAGGAAGCGATGGAGAAGCAGATGAAGGCAGAGCGTGAGAGACGTGAGCAGATCCTCCGTGCAGAAGGTGAGAAGAAGTCAGCAATCCTTGTTGCGGAAGGTGAGAAGGAAGCTAAGATCCTCAGAGCTGAGGCTGAGAAGCAGGCTATGATCCTTGCGGCAGAGGCAGAGAAGGAAGCAACCATCAGAAAGGCTGAAGGTAATGCGCAGGCTATCGTAGAGGTTCAGAAGGCAAATGCAGACGGTATCAAGCTTCTCAATGAGTCGGCTCCTTCACAGCAGGTTCTTACGATAAAGAGCCTGGATGCATTTGCAAAGGCTGCCGACGGCAAGGCTACAAAGCTTATCATTCCTTCAGATATCGCCGGTATTGCAGGACTTGTTTCTTCAATATCAGAGGCTGCCAAAGTATCCAAGGAATAAGGCTGTAAGTAAAATATTCACTTCCCGTATCCGGTAAAAATCATACCGGCTGCGGGAAGTTTTTTTGTGGACAATGAGCCAAGCGTCTGCAAACATGCCAGTGAATGTAAATATTATGCTTTGTTGCGCTTTTGTTATATTTTTATGGTAAAATATAAAAGATGTTATGATCATAGGAGGTGTTGTGCTATGTATGGTGCTATGCTCGGGGATATAATAGGAGCCCCTTACGAATTTGACAGAGGACAGAAGACTAAGAACTTCGGGCCGCTTTTCATAAAGAAGGCAAGACAGTTTGACAGTTCCAGATATACAGACGACTCACTTTTGTCAGTCGCTATTTGTGATGCTCTGCTGGATGTCAAGGATAAGAAAAACATGTCTGACAATGATATAAAGAAGGAGTTTACGAAGTCTATCTTCAAGTGGACCAAGGCTCCTGAATATAAGCATATTTATAATGAATTCGGCGGAAATTTCAGCAAGTTTCTTGAAAGTGACAATCCGCAGCCCTATAACAGCAGAGGAAACGGTTCAGCTATGAGAGTGGGTGCTGTCGGATTTCTTTTTGATACGCTTGAGGAGACCCAGAGATATGCCCGGCTTTCCGCTGAGATCACACATAACCATCCGGAGGGGGTGCGTGCTGCAGTAGCTGTTGCATCTGTTATATTTCTTGCAAGAACCGGAAGCACAAAGGAACAGATAAAAGAATATGTCGTACAGCATTTTTCTGCCAAGGATCCAAATGATCCGAAGTTTTTGAACAAAAACTACAACCTGGCACGGACTCTTGATGAGATAAGACCGGGATATAAACATGTTGAACTTGCTGAACAGTCGGTTCCGGAGGCGATAACCTGTTTCCTGGAGTCAAACAGCTATGAGGATGCTATAAGAAATGCGATCTCCATCGGCGGTGATACAGATACGATCGCATGCATAACCGGTAGTATGGCGGAGGCCTTTTACGGTGTTCCGGCAAATCTTGTTGAGAAGTGCAAGGAATATATCACGCCGGGTATGCAGGCTGTGACAGACAGATTTTACAAGGCTACAATGAAGCTGGAAACCGTTAAGGAAGAGGATTTTGCACAGGGTAAGATATCCCCGATCAAATACGCTGAGAGAGCAAGAAAGTATGGTGATATTTCACATGAAAAGATCATCAAGGGACTTGATGATCAGTTAGGAGCTGAAAATCTTCCCGACAAGGGCAGGGCTTACGCCGAATTTATGAAGAAGATGATGCAGGCGGGCTATCCTGTAGATGATGTTGATACCTTGTGGCAGGTAAATAATATTTTAAATGATATACCGGCGGAACAGTCTCCGGAGGAAGAGGCGGCTCGTAATAATGCGAAGGCTGTGCTCGAAGAGGTAATAACAAGTAAGAGAAACGGTGAACCGGTCAAGCTTACACCGGACGTCAGGATAGAAAACCTTAACAGGGTTATCGGCGCTGTTGAGACCTTTAATAAGGTCTCGGGCGGTGAGAATGCAGGTCTAAAGAAAAGTAATATAAGCATAGTAACAAATATCGGCATAAAAGAAAAGCTTAACGCGCCTTTAAATCCGGGGGACAGGATACGTATGGCTGATTCCATGCGAGAGATGCTGGAAATACTTGAAACTACTGATCCGCCGTTTATGCTTTCCTCGGTTGAATTTATAGCGATGAAGGACGCACTTAAGAAGTTTGCTGCAAGAACAGAGAAGGTTGATCCGGAAACTGCCGATGAGGTTTCAAAAAGAAAATACGAAGCTGACAAGACAAAACTTAAGCAGAAGGTCGTTCAGTATATCAAGAAAAAACGTGAACAGTCAGGTAAAGGGCATAATAGATCTGAAGCAGAGTATCTGAGGGTTTCTGCGGCAGAAGCACTTTTTGACAGACTGAAGAAGGATGACTTTAATCCTCATCCTGAGAAGCCGAGGGATGCGAAGCTTCGTGATATGCTCGTCGGAGCAAAAAGAGCTATCGTTCAGAAGGATAAAACCAATAAACTGAAGGCCTCAGCAGCCCTTATGTCATATAAGCTCCTTAAGGACAGTGGGCAGGAGGTAACGTACAGCAGGATGCTGACGAACTATAACAAGCTATGCAAAGATAAGTTATTCAGGAAGGCTGTGGACAAGTTTGATACAGCTCAGATGCAGGATGTTATAGAAAACGGTACACTCGGTGCTGTGTACAATGAGGTTATATTAGAGCAGCAGCATATAGAGGAAGAAAAGATAAGAGAGCAGCAGAGAGAGCAAAAGAGAAGGGCAGAAGCTGAAAAACGTAAGCTGGAAGCAGCAAAGAAGTCTGCAGCAGGAGGTAAGGCGGCTGTACAAAACGGTCAGAATAAAGCAGCGGCAGGAAATAAACTTCCGTCCGGCGGTGCATCAAATAATACCGGGAAAGGTGACAAGACTGCTGTAAAACCCGTTAAGAATAACATAAAGAAATAGGATAAAATTGAAATCAGTAAAAAATAATTATATATTTTTTGTGCAATATTCATAAAAATTAATTGATTTTAGTGCATTTTTTAGCCCGGCAACAGTGATATTTATTAAAAATCGCACAATTGCTTAATAAAAATTAATACTATTTTCGTAAAAGTGAATAAAAAGTAGTTTTATTTTATAGCCTATGATGTTATAATGACATTATATTCTAGCTTTAAAGGGGTGACATTATGATTAAGAAGGAAATGATAGCCATGCTTCTTGCAGGTGGTCAGGGTTCCAGACTTGGCGTGCTTACATCGAAGCTTGCTAAACCGGCAGTTGCTTTCGGCGGCAAATACAAGATCATCGATTTTCCGCTCAGTAACTGTATTAACTCTGGAGTAGACACGGTTGGTGTACTTACACAGTACAGACCGCTCAGACTTAACCAGCATATTGGTATCGGTATGCCATGGGATCTTGATAGAAACCTTGGCGGCGTTACTGTGCTTCCTCCATATGAGAAGAGCACAAACAGCCAGTGGTATACCGGAACAGCAAATGCTATTTATCAGAATCTTGAATTTATGGAGTATTATAATCCTGATTATGTTCTCATACTTTCAGGTGACCATATTTACAAGATGGACTATGAGGTAATGCTTGATTATCACAAGTCTTCAAAGGCTGATGTAACTCTTGCTACATATCAGGTCCCAATTGAGGAAGCCAGCAGATTCGGTGTTGTTATCACTGATGAGAACGGCGTTATTCAGGAGTTTGAGGAGAAGCCTGAGAAACCAAGAAGTAATAAGGCGTCTATGGGTATTTATATCTTTAGCTGGCCTGTTCTTCGTGATGCTCTGATCGAGATGAAGGATGTTCCTTCGTGCGATTTCGGTAAGCATGTTATTCCTCATTGTCATGAGCAGGGAAAGAAGATCTGTGCCTATGACTATAAGGGCTACTGGAAGGATGTAGGAACTCTCGGATCATACTGGGAAGCAAATATGGAGCTCGTTGATATCGTTCCTGAATTCAACCTCTATGAGGAATTCTGGAGAATCTATACAAAGAGCGACACACTTCCACCTCAGTACATCGCTGAAGGAAGTAAGGTTGTTAAGAGTATAGTCGGCGAAGGAACAGAGATCCATGGTATCGTAGAGAATTCTGTTATCGGTTCAGGTGTTACA
Organism: Lachnospiraceae bacterium; assembly: GCA_003520105.1. GTDB lineage: Bacteria > Bacillota > Clostridia > Lachnospirales > Lachnospiraceae > Eubacterium_Q. The sequence continues at coordinate 4,118 of DOVL01000304.1, forward strand.
ATCGGTTCCGGTGCTGTTATTCGCAATTCCATCATCATGAACGGCGCAGTCATCGGTGACAATGCTGTTATCGACAAGGCTATCCTTGCCGAGGGCGTTAAGATCGGTGCTAATGTTGAGCTTGGTGTGGGCGAAGAGCTTCCAAATGACTTTGCTCCGCATATCTACTCATTTGGTCTTGTTACTATCGGTGAGAATTCTGTTATTCCTGACAACGTTAAAGTTGGCAAGAATACTGCTATTTCAGGAGTTACTGTTCCTGAAGAGTACCCGGATGGAATTCTTAGAAGCGGTTCAAGTATAATAAAGGCAGGTGAGTGATAATGAGAGCCATTGGTATTATTTTAGCAGGTGGAAACAGCAGCAGAATGGGTGATCTCTCAGCTAAGAGAGCAATTGCAGCCATGCCTATAGCAGGAAGCTACAGAGCAATAGATTTTTCACTTTCAAATATGTCGAATTCGCGTATTCAGAAGGTTGCTGTATTTACGCAGTACAATTCAAGATCTCTTAACGAGCATCTTAATTCTTCTAAATGGTGGGATTTCGGTAGAAAGCAGGGCGGACTTTATGTCATTACCCCTACCATAACAGCTACAAACAGCTATTGGTATAAGGGTACAGCCGATGCTCTGTATCAGAATATCAATTTCCTTAAGGACGCACATGAACCATACGTTGTCATCGCTTCGGGTGATGGAGTTTATAAGCTCGACTATAACAAGGTGCTTGAGGAGCATATTTCGAAGGGCGCTGATATCACTCTTGTTACCAAGGATATCAAGCCGGAGGATGATGATATAAGCAGATTTGGCGTTATCAAGTGTGATGAGGACGGCAAGGTAATCGATTTCGAGGAGAAGCCGCTCGTTGCAGAGACCAATACCGCTTCAATCGGCGTTTATGTTATCAGAAGACGTCAGCTTATTGAACTTCTTGAAGCTTGCGCACAGGAAGGCAGAACGGACTTCGTTAAGGACATTATCGTAAGATATAAGAATGTTAAGAAAATTTATGCATACAAGCTTGAGACCTATTGGAGAAATATCGGATCAGTTGATTCATATTACAGAACCAATATGGATTTCCTGAAGAAGGATGTCAGAGACTATTTCTTCAGAACACAGCCTGATGTATATACCAAGGTTGAAGACCTTCCTCCTGCAAAATATAACGGAGATGCAGTCGTTTCAAACAGCCTTGCGTCAAGCGGATGTATCATAAACGGTACAGTTGAGAACTCACTTCTCTTCAAGAAGGTTTATGTAGGTAACAATACTGTGATCAAGAATTCAATCATTCTTAACGATGTTCACATCGGTGATAACTGCTATATTGAAAACTGTATTGTTGAAAGCAGAGATACAATAAGAGCAAATACGGTTCACACAGGCGAGCCTGGTGTTCCTAAGATTATCATCGAGAAGAGCTTCAGATATACTGTATAATGTACATCTACAGGAGGGGTTGAAATGGAGATTACAGATGTAAGAGTCAGAAAGATTGATAAAGAAGGTAAGATGAAGGCGGTTGTTTCAATTACCATTGATAATGAATTTGTTATTCATGATATCAAGGTTATTGACGGAGAGAAGGGGCTTTTCATAGCAATGCCTAGCCGCAAGTCTACCGACGGTGAGTATAGAGATATAGCTCATCCGATCAACTCAGATACAAGAAATAAGGTTCAGGATATCATACTTAAGAAGTATGCTGAGGCTGAGACCGAGGAAGCTGAGTAGATCTTTCTAAATTAAACATATAATTATGGAGCTGTCGCTGATGCGGCAGCTCCTTTTTATGCAATATCTGTGCGGTATATAAAAAACATCCCGCAGAATAATAGATTATTCTACGGGATGTAATAATGTTTAGATTAAACCGGAAGCTTTCCGTTCAGTTTGTCGATGATGATAGGCAGTTCTGCGTCGATCTTATCGTTGTCGAGCTGGCAGGTGCCGGCATTTCTGTGACCGCCGCCGCCATATGAGAGGCAGAGCTCGCCGATGTCAAACTTCGAAGACTTGTTGATGATAGATTTACCGATCATAACTGCAGTGTTCTGCTTCTTGAAGCCCCAGGCAACATGTACGGAAATCTCTGTTTCAGGATACATAGCGTAAACCATGAAACGGTTGCCTGCATAGATGGTCTCTTCATTTCTGAGATCGATAACAGCTACCTTGTCATGTATCTGGGTGATACGCTCAAGCTGTGCCTTGAAGAGCTCCTGCTGCTCAAAGTAGAGATCAACTCTTTCCTTAACATCAGGAAGTTCAAGTACATCCTTGATGCTGTGATCAACACAGTAATCTATGAGCTCCATCATAAGAGCATAGTTTGAAATTCTGAAATCATGAAAACGTCCGAGACCGGTACGGGCATCCATAAGGAAGTTCATGAGAACCCAGTCGGTCGGATTTAAGATCTCTTCTTTGGTGAAATCTGCGCTGTCGCCCTTGTCAACAGCCAGCATGATCTCATCAGAAACTCTGGTGAAACGCTCCTTGCCGCCATAGTAATCATAAACAACACGTGCAGCAGACTTTGCGTCGCCATCAATTATGTATTTGCCTTCATAATCCTCACGCTTATTTCTTATAAGCTCACTTTCGTGGTGGTCGAAGGCAAGTCCGACACGCGGATCGAAAGGAAGGTTTGTCGTGATATCGTTCTCGCTGATATCAACCTTGCCATCCTGAACATCCTTAGGATGAACGAACTTGATGTCGCCAATGATGTCCAGCTCTCTGAGAAGCATGGCACAAACCAAACCGTCAAAATCACTTCTTGTAACCAGTCTCTTCTTCATTATATAGTCCTCCGTTTATGATAAAAATAACCCTATTTCAATAAAAAATCCCACTAACTAATTATACCGCATTCATGATTGATAGACAATAAAAAATATTTCAAAATACTGTTGAAAAATAACTATTAAATACCGAAATAATGTTGTATACTAACAGCGACAAATAAACATATATGTATCAAGCAGACATGCCTCTGTGGATGGATTATGAGTATTTATGATTATTCTTTCGTCGTAAATATATTTCTCCGGAGATGAATATGTCTGCTTAGACGTGCGTTGTTTATTTGATGTAAGTTGAACAAAGAATGATTCAAGAGAGAAGTACCGGCTGAAATAAGTTGGTCAGCTATATTTGTTTATTTTGATAAAAACAGAAAGGACATAGAAAATATGGATAACAGTTTAAAAGTAGTCATACTTGCAGCAGGTAAGGGAACAAGAATGAAGTCGGATCTTCCGAAGGTTGTTCATAAATGTAACGGGAAATCAATGGTGCACCATGTTATAGAGGCTTCCAAGGCTGCAGGTGCGGATAAAATATGTGTTATCGTCGGCTATAAGGCTGATATCGTAAAAAAAGTTATTGAAGAGGAGAACGGTGCTGATATCGCAACCGGAAGGATCAGCTTTGCGGTTCAGACAGAGCAGCTCGGTACCGGTCACGCAGTAAAATGCGCAGGTGACTTTATCGATGAAAACGGAAGCGTTGTTGTTCTCTGCGGAGATACACCGCTCATCACCTCCGAAAGTATAAAGCTGCTTCATGATGAGCAGACCGGATCGGGAAACGGTGTTACTGTTCTTTCGGCAATCTACGACGATCCTACAGGCTACGGCAGGATAATCAGAGATGAGAACGGAACCTTCCTTGCAATCAGAGAGCATAAGGATTGTACGGATGCTGAGAGGGGGATCAAGGAGATCAACTCCGGAATGTATATCTTCAATGCAGCGGATCTGAAGAAGGCTCTCGGCGAAATCAAGAACGAAAATGCGCAGGGTGAGTATTACCTCCCTGATGCAATCGAGATAATCAGAGGCTACGGCAAAACCGTCGGCGCTATTGCAGCGGCTGACAGTGATGATATATTCGGTGTAAATACAGTTGATCAGTTGGCCGAGGCTGAGGCAATCCTCAGCAGACGTACTGCAGAGTAAACTAAAGAATTATCGTCTGATAGAAACGTTTACTGCAGCGGATGCTCCTGAGCAGTGTCAGGAGTACAATATAAAAGATATAGATTGGATATTATATGAAAATAATAGCAGGACTCGGTAATCCGACAAAACAGTACGAGGGGACCAGGCATAATGTCGGTTTCTCCGTGATTTACAGGCTTGCCGACAAATATAACATTAAGATGAATATTGCGAGACATAAGGCGCTTATCGGCACCGGAGTTATAGCCGGAGAGAAGGTTATGCTTGTGATGCCGCAGACCTACATGAATCTGAGCGGCGAGGCGGTTGGCGAGATAATGAGATATTATAAGGCTGAGCCGTCGGATCTGATCATTACCTATGATGATATCGACCTTGATGTCGGAAAGCTCAGGATCAGGGCGAAGGGCAGTGCCGGAGGACATAACGGCATGAAGAGTATTATCGCTCACGTTGGTTCCGAGGAGTTTGACAGAGTCAGAGTCGGAATCGGCCACAAGCCGCCTGAATTTGATCTTGCAGATTATGTTCTCAGCCGTTTCGGAAAGGACGAGCTCCCTCTGATAAGAGATGCAGTCGATAAAGCCGCCGACGCCATGGAAGTCATAATCCGAAGCGGTGTTGAGGCTGCGATGAATATGTATAACTAAATAGCACATGAATATATGCCTCTGAAGGCGTATTCTTGCTACAACTGAAGAGGCATATATTCATGTGCCATAAGTGAAATATAGCGGAGGATTCATATGGAAGCGCTGCGAAGTGCCCTCAGAAGATCAGACATCTTCAACAAAATAAATAAGAGCATCAAGAAAAACAAGCTCCCTCTTTATATCTGGGGGCTTACTCGTGCTGCCCAGCCGCTTCTTGAGGACGAACTCCGCAGATTCAATGATACGGTATCAGCCGGCAAAGCGGAAGCATCCGGACAGAGTGATACGTCATCAGTCAGCGGAACAGGAGCACCTGGGCGCGTCGCACTCATCGTAACCTACGATGATGCGAGAGCGGACAAGCTTTACAGTGATTACCGCTTTATGTCGAGGGATGTATTTATCTATCCTGCGAAGGATGCACTTTTTTACTATGCCGATGTTCACGGTAATGCAACCACCCAGCGAAGACTGGAGATCATCCGTCGTCTCAACGAGAAGAAGGATACCGTGATCATAACCACCGTTGACGGTCTTATGGACAAGATGCCGAGGATGGAGGAGATCACCGGAGGCGGAATGAGCTTCACCGTCGGCGAGGAGATAAATATTGAAGCGGTAAGGACCAGCCTTGCAACTCTCGGCTATGAGAACAGAGAGATAGTTGAGGGCGAGGGTCAGTTCTGCGTACGTGGTGGTATAATAGACATATATCCGCTGACCGAGGACTGTCCGTATCGAATCGAGCTCTTCGGTGACGAGATAGTTTCCATCAGAAGCTTTGATGCGGATTCTCAGCGTTCAATCGAGGAGATAAAAAGCTTCGGAATATATCCGGCGAGTGAATTTGTGTTATCCCCTGCAAGGATAGCAAGAGGTCTTCGTGTGATAGAAGATGATTATGAGAAAGAGGCGGCAGCTCTCAAGAAGAAGTTCCACACCGAGCAGTACGCCAGACTCACCAGAGCTGTAAATACCATCAAGGAGGAGCTCGGAGAGTTCAACTCAACCACAGGTCTTGACAGCCTGGTTAATTATTTTTATGACGAGACGGTGTCATTTCTTGATTATCTGCCGAAGGATACACCTGTATTTATAGATGAACCGGACAAGGTGGCTGAGAGAGCACGTGTTTATGCAGAGGAGTTCTCCATGTCCATGGACGCAAGACTTGCCGGCGGCTACGTTCTCAGCAAGCAGGCGGACGTTCTCTACAGCGATAAGCTGATACTTGAGATGCTCGGTAAGCGTCGCACCATTATGTTTTCGGAGATGTATGCGGCCAGCCGTTATATGCCTGCGGCAGAAACACTCGAATTTGAAGGAAAAAATATAGTTACTTACAGCAGCAGCTTTGAGAGTCTGACGAAGGACCTCTCAAAATGGAGAG
>DOVL01000231.1 GCA_003520105.1 Lachnospiraceae bacterium
GAGTGTGCTCTGAAATATGATATACCTGTATTTCAGCCTGAAAAGCTTAGAGAGGCTGAGAACGTTGAAATACTTAAGAATATGAATCCGGATATGATCGTTGTTGCGGCTTACGGCCAGATACTTCCGGAAAGCATACTGAATATACCGAAGTACGGCTGTATCAATATTCACGCATCGCTTCTTCCGAAATACAGAGGCGCTGCTCCTATTGAATGGTGCGTATTAAACGGAGAGAAAGAAACCGGTGTCACAACCATGTTTATGGCCAAAGGGCTTGATACCGGAGATATGATAGAAAAGGCTGTTACTCCTATCGGTGAAGCTGAGACGGCTGAAGAGCTTCGTGCAAGACTTACGGTGATTGGTGCTGAACTTATCATTAGTACTATGGATAAGGTGATCAGCGGAAATTATGAGAGAACACCTCAGAATGATGCGGAGAGCTGCTATGCTTCGATGCTAACGAAGGAAATGGGTGATATCAACTGGAATGATCCGGCTGATAAGATTGCCAGACAGATCCGTGGACTTCAGCCTTGGCCGTGCGCAGTTACAAGCTTTCAGGGAAAGAAGCTGAAGATATATAAGGCTGAGGTTGTTTCGGATGAAGCTGCCGGAGCGGGCAGTGTTCAGAATGCCGGTAACAATAATGGTGGCGAGATCAGTGAGTCCAATCCGGGAGAGATAATCGGCAGAACTAAGAAATACTTTACCGTAAAATGTGGTAAGGATGCTCTAAAGATACTTTCCGTTCAGCCTGAAGGCAAGAAGCAGATGGATACGGCAGCATTTCTTAACGGAAATAAACTTGAATGTGGAATGAAGCTCGGAGAGTAGCCGAGATTGAACAAAAGGTCGGATATTTGTACTAAAATTTGCTTTATGATTAGCAAAAATATAGTGTTGATATGAAACAGATTGAAAAAACAAGGGATATTGTTCTGGATATCCTGCTTGATATTGAACAAAACAAAACTTTCCTCAGCGATGCGCTGGATAAAGCACTTCGGAAGATACAGTTTTCGGATAAGAAGGACAGGAGCTTTATCACCAGAGAGGCTGAGGGTGTATGTGAATATATGCTTTCGCTGGATGAGATTATCGGAGTCTTTTCGAAGACTCCGGTTAAGAAACTGCGCCCTGTGATAAGAAATATACTGCGCCTCGGCATATACGAAATGCTCTTTATGGATTCGGTTCCTGCGAGAGCAACGATCAGTGAGTGCGTAAATATGACCAAGGCTCACAACATGATGAAGCTTTCGGGCTTTGTTAATGCCATCCTCAGGAATGTCGACAGAAAGCTGGCGGAGAAGAATTATTACGATATCGTTTCCGCTGCTGATAGTGGGAATGCTGAAAGTAATATAGGTACCGGAATATCAGAAGCAGATGCAGATGACGTTACGAAGTATGGTATCGATGTGGTAAAGGTGAGACTTGAAAATATATCTGTGATATTTGGACTGGATACTATTGCAAAGAAATACTCTGCACCTGAATGGCTGGCAGAGTTTCTTATAAAAACGTATGGTGAAGAGAAGGCGGAGAAGATCCTTCTGGCATCATTTACAAAAAAGAAACTTACAATAAGATATAACAGAACCCTTGTGACAAAGGGTGATCTGGTGGAGAAGCTGACTGAAAAGGGAATATCTGTGACGGAAGGAAAATACAGCGACAGTGCTCTGCTGATAGATAATATTGATTTCGTCAGAAGGGTTCCCGGCTATAAGGACGGCTTTTTTTCAGTTCAGGCAGAAAGCTCAATGCGAGCTGTCGAAGCTGCAGGCATAGAAGAAGGCATGAAGGTGCTTGATCTCTGTGCTGCTCCGGGTGGAAAGAGCACCTATGCGGCAGAGCTTCTGGGAGGTACCGGAGAGGTCCGTTCCAGAGATGTCTCGGATGAAAAAACAGACAAAATAGAAGAAAATATAACCAGATTAAAGCTTGAAAACGTAACTGTGGAAAAGGCTGATGCAACGGTTTATGATGAAAAACTTGAGGGGCAGTTCGATATAGTTATAGCGGATGTTCCATGCTCGGGCCTCGGAGTTATCGGAAGAAAATCCGACATCAAATACAGACTCGTTCCGGAGGATCTTGATTCTCTGAAGGAATTATCGTTCAGCATACTCCTCAACGCAGTCCGTTATGTAAAAAAAGGAGGAAAGCTCCTTTTCTCAACCTGTACTATCAATCCATCCGAAAACGAAGAAACAACCCGACGCCTCCTCAAGGCCGCTAAGCAGAGTAACCTTGAGCTTATCGACGAAAAATTATTCGTACAGGGTATTGATGATACAGATGGATTCTATTACGCTGTTTTAAAATGTAACTAAGGTTATTCATTAGTATTATTTCATTATATTGACCGGTGGAATAATGTATCTGGTATTATTACAGGTCAGCGTCAGGAGTAAAAATGGACATTGTATCAATGACTCAAACTGAACTAACTGAATACATAAAAGCACAAGGTTACCCTGTGTTCCGTGCGAAGCAGCTCTACGACTGGTTCCACAAGAAGCTCGTTCTTAATCCTGATGAGATGCTGAATCTCCCAAAGAATATGAGAGATGAGCTTGCGGCAAATATCCTGCCTGTTACGGAAGAACTTCGTCAGGTTTCCAAGAAGGACGGAACCATCAAGTTTCTGATGAAGATGCATGACGGCCAGAAGATTGAGACTGTATTTATGAGATATAAGCATGGAAATTCTGTCTGTATATCTTCTCAGGCAGGCTGCAGGATGGGCTGTCGTTTCTGTGCGTCCACGATCGGAGGACTAGTCAGAAACCTCGAACCTTCGGAGATGCTTGCGCAGGTTTATCATGCTGTAAGAACTACCGGCGAGAGGGTTTCCAACATAGTGGTCATGGGGACCGGCGAACCGCTTGATAATTATGACAATCTGATCAGATTCATTGATCTGATAACTGATGAAAACGGATACAATATCAGTGAGAGAAATATAACTGTTTCAAGCTGCGGTATAGTTCCGAAAATAAGGCAGCTTGCTGATGAAGAGAGGAACTTTACCTTTGCGCTTTCTCTTCATGCTACGACCGATGAAGAGAGAAAAGCGCTTATGCCTATCGCTGAAAGGTACAGTATAAGTGAGACGCTTGATGCCTGCAGATACTATTTTGAAAAAACAGGCAGGAGGCTGACATTTGAATACAGCCTTGTTAAAGGAGTGAACGACAGCGAAGACCATGCAAGAAGGCTTGCGGCTCTGATAAGGGGCTTAAATGCCCATGTAAATCTCATTCCGATCAACCCTGTAGAAGAACGGGAATACAAGGCCAGCGATGCCTCGAGCGTTGACAAATTTAAAAATGCACTTGAAAAATATCGAATTAATGTTACTATTAGGAGAGGTATGGGCAGCGATATTGATGCTGCCTGCGGTCAGTTAAGAAGAAAGTATTAAGGAGTATTTATGACATCATTTGGAAAAACTGATACCGGTCTGAAGAGGAGCAGTAATCAGGATAGCATATATCTGTCTGATTCTCCGGTAGGACCTTTACCTAATCTTTATATTGTAGCCGACGGTATGGGAGGACATGCGGCCGGAGACTTTGCCTCACAGTATGCAATTCGTCTTGTTGTTGATTTTATAAAGAAATCGACTGTTAAAAATCCGATATCTCTACTGAAGAGAGCATTTATCTATGCAAGCAATGAGGTATATAAGGAAGCGGAAAAAGATAAAGTGAAAAATGGTATGGGGACGACCATGGTCGCGGCGGTTGTGATCGGGTCAGAACTGTATGTTGGAAATATAGGTGACAGCAGACTGTATGTCATTGATGATGATATAAAGCAGATAACGATGGATCATTCCCTCGTGGAAGAACTTATCAGAAACGGACAGCTTGATCGGAATAAGGGGAGAAATCATCCTGAGAAAAATATCATCACAAGAGCTATGGGTTCCAGGGACGAAGCGATGCCTGACTTCTTTCAGATCACTCTGAAGAAGAATAGCCGTATACTGCTGTGCTCTGACGGTTTATCAAATATGGTCGAGGACGATGAGATCCGAGATATCGTTTCGGAAGACGGTGATCTTGAAAGAGTTGTTGACTATCTGATAAGCAGAGCAAATTACTATGGTGGAAATGATAACATTTCGGTTGTTGTCGTTTCTGTATAGCGAGAGGTGTAAAAATGCTAAATCCAGGATTAATACTTGATGATAGATATGAGATTGTAGAGGTTGTCGGAACAGGCGGAATGTCCACTGTCTATAAGGCAAAGGATCTGAGACTTCAGAGAGCGGTAGCTCTTAAGGTTCTTAAGTCAGAGTTCAGCAATGATATGAACTTTGTTTCAAAATTCAGAGTTGAGGCTCAGGCTTCGGCAGCTCTTTCTCATCCGAATATTGTAAATGTTTATGATGTATGCGAGGACGATGGAAAGTATTTCATCGTTATGGAGCTTGTTGAAGGTATAACCTTAAAGGATTATATCAGGCAGAGAGGCAGACTTGATATGAATACTGCTATCGATTTTTCTATTCAGATAGCATCAGGTCTTGCTGCCGCACATGAAAATCATGTTATCCACAGAGATATCAAGCCTCAGAATATAATCGTAGGAAGTAACGGAAGCCTTAAGGTTACTGACTTTGGTATAGCCAAGGCTGCAACTTCAAATACCATGTCGACGACCAATATGGGCAGCGTTCATTATATCTCTCCTGAGCAGGCAAGAGGCGGCTACAGCGATGAGAGAAGTGATATTTATTCACTTGGTATCACGATGTATGAGATGGTTACGGGACGTGTTCCTTTTGAGGGAGATACAAACGTATCCATAGCACTGATGCATATTCAGAATGATATCATTCCTCCGACAAGGCTTTATCCTGATATTTATTCAAGCCTTGAAAAGGTTATTATGAAGGCTGTTCAGAAGAAGCCTGAGAGAAGATATCTTACTGCAAATGCACTTATTGCAGATCTTAACAGAGTTAAAAATAATCCAAATATTGATATAATCGTTGCACCTTCGGTTGTAAATAATTCTCCGACCAGAGAGTTTACCGAAAACGATATTCAGGCAATCAAGAGGGAAAGCAGTATCAAGAGTATTGATACAAATATGCAGTACCAGAATCCTGCTCAGGGTCAGTATCAGGGCGGACATCCTGCTCAGACATCCGTACCTCAGGTCAATAGATCAAAGCTTGATCAGCTTATGCAGGAGGAAGATGATTCATATTATGATGTTCCTGAAACTCCTGTAAGAAAGAAGGGCGGCATCAAGAAGGTCGATGATGACTACGATGAATACGAGGAGGATCCGGTTTATAAGGAGCCTGAACGTGATGACGATGATGACGATGACGGAGTTGATCCGAAGCTCGAGAAGGTTGTCATGATCGCAGGAATCGCTGCAGCGGTTATTATTGCAGTAATCCTTTTCATTCTCATCGGAAATGTTCTCGGATGGTTCAAATTTGGCAAGGGTAGTGACAAGAAGACCACTACACAGCAGCCTACAACAGTAACAACAACAGAAGAAAATACTAATACTACAGAAAATACAGACGATTCATCTACTACAGAGGACACAACGGAAGCTACAACGGCTTCTACAGAGGCAACAAAGAAGAAGATGATCTATGTTGTCGGACTTAGCGAATCTGCAGCTAAGAGTCAGCTTGAGAAGGCAGGCTTTACAAATGTCAGAGTTGATAAGGTTAATGATGATGAAGTTCCTGAGAACTATGTAATCAAGCAGAACATTTCGGAAGCTGAAGAGATCGAACTCAATAAGGAGATCGTTATCACAGTCAGCCTTGGTGCAGCTGAGATATCTGTTCCTGATGTTGCAGGACATTCGGTTGAAGATGCTGATCAGATCCTTGCTGATGCAGGATTTAAGACAACACACAGCTACGAACTTAGTGAGACTATCGCTAAGAATAATGTTATCAGAACGGATCCTGAAGCCGGCTCAGGTGCGGCATCAGGAAGCACTATCAAGATAATCGTAAGTAACGGACCTAAGGAGGTTCAGGTGCCTGATCTCAGAAACCTTACTGAGGAGGCTGCAGTCAGCAATCTTGAGTCACTCAAGCTTGCAGCAGGAGAGGTTAAGAGAGAGCCTAGCGATACTGTTCCTGAAGGAAGAGTAATCAGCCAGGTTGTCGATTCGGGAGCAAGCGTTCCTGAAGGAACTCCTATAGGATTTACAGTAAGTACTGGCAGGGAGGTTAAAACCTTCTCGGCAACAATAAGCGGACAGATCACACCTTATGATGGTGGTGTCGTAAGCAATTATATTCAGGAGTCAGGCGGTTCGATCCATATCGTGATCGTATTTGACGACGGAAAAGAAAAGCATACGATAGCTGATCAGGATCTGAATGCTGCGGCATTCCCATTCAATGTTAACCAGACCTATGGCGGTCTTGAAGATAATAAGGGTACAGTTCTTATCATCATCAACGATACCGCAGGAAATGAGATAACAAGTATGTTTGATACGGGAAGTGTCAAGAACGTAACATATACTACCGAATAAAAGGGAGAGTCTCTTGAAAGGTAAGATACTTAAAGGCATCGGCGGCTTCTATTATGTGGCCGCCGATGATAATAAAATATATGAATGTAAAGCAAAGGGTATCTTCCGTAACAAGAAGATAAAGCCGCTCGTGGGAGATGACTGCGAGATAAGTATCCTCGATGCTGAAAAATGTATCGGGAATATCGACATAATTTGCGACAGAAAGAATGAACTTATCCGCCCGGCGGCTGCAAATGCTGACCAGGCGGTTATAATTTTTGCGTTGTCTAAGCCTCGTCCAAGCATCAATCTGCTTGACCGGTTTCTTATTCTCATGGAATATCAGCATGTTGAAACGATCATATGCTTCAATAAGGAGGATATTGCCGGAGATGGTGAGGCAGAGGAGCTTGCCGATATATATGGCTCGGCAGGATATGAGGTTCTCGTAACCTCTGTAAAGGAGAAGAGGGGACTTGATGAATTGATCGGAAGGCTGAAGGGGAAAACTTCGATACTTGCCGGTCCGTCCGGAGTGGGCAAATCATCGATGATCAATGCGCTTATACCTGCAGCCATGGCTGAAACAGGCTCTCTCAGTGAGAAGATTGCCAGGGGCAAGAATACAACAAGGCATTCCGAACTGATGAAGCTGGATGATGATACCTTCATCATGGATACGCCGGGCTTTTCTTCGCTTATGCTGCCTGATATAGAGGCGAATGAACTTAAACTGTATTATCCTGAGATGTTGGCCCATGAAGGAAAGTGCCGCTTTGATGGATGTAACCATATAAATGAGCCTGACTGCGTGGTTAAAACGGCTGTGCAGGAAGGAACGATCAGAGAAAAAAGATATGAGAATTATAAGATTCTCTATGAAGAGCTTGCCGGAAGGAGGAAATGGTAATGAATTATCTGTCACCATCCATGCTTTCAATTGATTTCGGAAATATAGAAGAAAACATTAAAAGAGTTGTATCTGCAGGAACAGATTATATTCATGTGGATGTAATGGATGGAATGTTTGTTCCGAATATTTCTTTTGGACCTCCTGTTATCGATTATGTGAAGAAGGCGGCAGGAGATACTCCTCTTGATGTTCATCTCATGATCGAAAAGCCGGAGAGATATGTTGATGTATTTAAGAAATCGGGCGCAGATATGCTGACTATTCATTATGAAAGTACTGATGATGTCGCTGCGGTTGTTAAACAGATAAAAGAAGCCGGAATGGAAGTGGGCGTTGCCTTAAAGCCGGCAACACCTGTTGAAGTTCTTGCTGATGTGATCGATGAGCTGGATATGGTGCTTATCATGAGCGTCGAGCCGGGTTTTGGCGGACAGAGCTTCATGGATATAGCTTATGAAAAGCTGGCTGAGACTAAGAAGCTTGTAGAAGAGAGAAAGCTGAACTGCAAGATAGAAGTCGATGGCGGAATAACTCTCGGTAATCTAAAGAAGGTGCTGGACGCAGGCGCAAATGTAATTGTTGCCGGATCGGCCATATTTAAGAATGATATCGAGAAGAACATTGCTGATTTTAAAGAAATAATGGACGCTGATGAGTAAATGTATTCTTGTTGTGCTGGGCGGAGATGTAAATATCTTACAGCTGAAGGAAATATGCAGTAAAACTGAAGATTTAATGGTGATCGCTGCGGACAGGGGACTTGAAGCGCTTGATGAAGCAGGGATATGCCCTGATATCATCATGGGCGACTATGACTCTGTCAGAAAAAGTATTCTGGATAAATACAGAGACCGGAAAATGATCACTTTTGATTCGGTCAAGGATTTTACTGATGGTGAAGCTGCTGTAATCAGAGCTATCGAGGAGACCGGTCGGGATTCCGAAGATGACTGCAAGATAGTTATTCTGGGCGCAACGGGAAACAGACCGGATCATACCATGGCCAATTTGTCTCTCCTTAAGAAATGTTGTGATGAGGCAAGAAATGCGGTGGTCCTTACCGGGAACAGTCGTATAAGGCTGTTTAAGGGGCCGGCGGACATAGATTTTTATAAAAACAGGGAAAAATATGATTATATTTCGCTTCTTCCTTTGGGAGACAGCGTTTCAGGGGTGAATATTAAGGGATTCAAATATGATGCTTCGGACCTCTGCCTGGTTCAGGGCAGCAGTCGCGGAATATCAAATGAACTTAGTGATGAGGTTGGAAGAATTTCTTTTCTTTCGGGTTATCTGATGATCGTCGAAACGGTTGATCAGGATAATGATTATCGTTAAAACGGTTGATCAGGATACGGAGTGATTGTTGACGTGATAGCAGTTTTTATAGCTACAATCATATATTTATCGGTTGTTCTTGCAGTTGGCGTATTTTGCTTCAGAAAGGTTCATACGCTGAATGAATTCTGCATCGGTGCAAGAGCCAGATGCTCGGCTGAGCTGGGACTTTCAGGGCAGCTTTCAGAGCTGGGCTTTTTTATATTTGTCACGATACCGGCAGGAATATATCTGTACGGACTTGGTAAGGCGTGGGTGATGGCCGGACTTTTTATCGGTACTATGTTTATCTGGTACCTCATGTCTTTCCGTATGATGAGATATTCGCTGAAATACCAGAATGTGTACACACTTCCGGACTATTTTGAGAGAAGATTCGGTAAGGGAGACGCGCTTCCGCTCTCTGCCGCAGTGATAAATATACTCTTTGATCTGATAATGTCTTCGGCTCTGATAGTTTTTCTTTCGGAAATAGTATCTGATATATTTGAGATCAAACCAATCATAACTTCGGTTTCATGCGTGGTTGTTGTTATGCTGTTAATATGTCTTTCGGGCTTTGTCGGAGCCGTAAAGATTGACAGGATAAATGCAATTGTTGTTTTGGCCGCTTTGCTTGCAATGCCGGTTGTAACGCTGTTTATTTTCGAGGCTGATGATCTGATCGTGTCTATCATGAACAGCCGTGTTGTCGGAGGTGTAAGCAGATATCTTGACCTCTTTCGTGTAAATGGAAAAAGCATAAAACCACTCGAGATAGTAAATCAGCTTTCGTGGGGATTTGTTATCATGGGACTTCCGGGACTCATGGTGAGATTTCTTGCGATAGGTAAAGCCAGAACCGCAAAGCATGGTGGAAGATATGCAATCCTTTTTACACTTCTTGCGCTTTTCTTTACGGTTGTCTGTGGAGTTCTGTACAGAGCGTTTTTATATCCGATGATACTTAAAGGCGGTAATGATCATCTGATCATCGCCAAAACTGTAAAAAAACTTACTGAAATGAAGCTTGGATATAAGATAGCGGGCGGGCTTATATTTGTCGGCTTTCTGGCGTCAATCATATCGATGCTGATCAGTGAGATACATAATGCCTGTGCGGTTATTTACTGCAGTATTATCAGACCAAGGGTAATGAAGAAGAAAAAGATCAGAAAGAATCTGATGGCTCTCAGGATTACTCTTGTGGTCGTTTCACTTATTGTTTTTGCGCTGACCACTGTCGATATTGATCCTGTGATCATAATTGAAACAGCGCTTATCTGTGTAGGTTCAGCTTTCGGACCGTGTACCATGCTTTCACTCTATTACAGAAGGATGAATAAATACGGTGCAACCACAGGTATGCTTTCGGGTGTGATAGTGGCACTTCTCTGGAGATTTCTTGAAGTGTTTAAGGCGAGCGGTGAGATAACCGATCTGGAGGACATGACCGGTGTAAGTCCGATACTCCCGGCTTTTGTTATTTCAACTCTGCTGATACTTGTTGTAAGTCGCTTAACTCCTGATGTTTCTGAGGCTATTAAGAAGGATCATGACGACGTGAAAAACAGAATTCTCTAAATTAACAGAATATTTTTTTCCACGTCATACTTTGTTCATATTTTGAGTTTATATTTAAACCATAGTTTTTTTCATGATTCTCTCACAATATTCTAGATAAGTATGTATTTCGCAAAACGCTCTGCCAGACATGACGGAGCGTTTCTTTGTGTTTAGATAATGAGACGAGTGGTTGTCTGCATGGAATATGAGGTATTAATTGTTTCACAGTTTAATAAAAGATTAGTAGAGAAAACAAACTACTTGTGATATAATACCATGAGTGGTCTTATGACCTTTTATAAATATGGTTCCGGAGGAATTATAATGGGATTTATTAAGAATTTCAAAAGGGACTTTGCCCAGGCTGTAAATGAGATCATGCCTGAGGCTGAGCCTGAAGCAGAGAAGAAAGACAAGAAGAAAAAGAAGAAAAAGGATGAAATTCAGCCTGAGAATACGTATATGCCTGAAAACATATACCCAGATCAGTCCGGAAATATGTATCCGGCTCAACAAGCCGATATTTACCCTGCAGAGGGTGGAGCTGTTTATCCGGCCCAGCCGGAAAATGTATATACTGAGCAGCAGGTGAACTATTATACTGAGCAGCCTGCCGAGTATACTGAAGCGCAGTCCTCTGAGGCAGAGGGACAGACAATGTCAGATATCAGAGAAGCTGTATCGGAATCAATCCTCAAGGAAGAAGCCGAAGAGGCTATGGAGAAGATCAGACAGCGTTCCGAAGCTGAAAGTGTAATAACTGATGAAGAACTTGAAGCATATAGTGAGGATGCTTCACAAAATATAGATACACCGGTTGAAGAGGCAGCTGAACAGTATGCCGGGCAGCCGGAAAGTGCGGGAGCGGAAAACGATAACAGTAATATTTCTGAGGCTTCGGATGTTGTTTATGAAATGTCCGTGACAATATCTGAAGAGACAGATAATGCTGCTGAGAAGCAGGATGATGTTTCCGTGGAGACTGAGGCAGTTCCTGGAGAGGCTGAGGCTGTTTCCGAAGTGGCTGAATCTGATTCTGAAGTGAGTGGAACAGCTTCTGAAGAGGTTGGTCAGGAGATGACGGAGGTTTCTGAAGAGTCTGTGAACGTCGAGCAGTCTGAGGAAGAGAAAGAAGATTTACAGGAAAGCGAGGAAGAAAAAGTGGCTGAGTTTGATACAGAGCTTATAAATACAGATGAGATCACACAGGGAATCGATAGTGCCGATACAACTTATATTACCGCAGGTACTGTGATCAAGGGTGACATCGAAACAGATGGCTCAATAGATATAATCGGTTCGGTTAAAGGTAATGTAACCTGCCTCGGTAAACTGATAATTGGCGGAATGGTTGAGGGCGATATTCATGCCGGAGATATATATGCAGGACAGGCAAGGATCACCGGTGAGGTTGTTACCGACGGAGCCATAAAGGTTGGTGCGGGAACTGTTATCGAAGGCAACGTTAAAGCTACATCAGCAGTTATTGCAGGTGCGGTTAAGGGCGATATTGATGTAAACGGACCTGTTATAATTGATTCTTCAGCGGTAGTGGTAGGCAATGTCAAGACCAAGTCTGTACAGGTAAATACAGGTGCCGTTATAAAGGGATATTGTTCTCAGGA
Organism: Lachnospiraceae bacterium; assembly: GCA_003520105.1. GTDB lineage: Bacteria > Bacillota > Clostridia > Lachnospirales > Lachnospiraceae > Eubacterium_Q. The sequence continues at coordinate 11,950 of DOVL01000231.1, forward strand.
TTATGCCGAGGTTGATCTTGACAGCCTTTTCGGAGGAAGTTCTTCTGAGAAGAAGTCTGAGGTGGAGGAATCTGCTGAAGACGAGAAGAAGAGTACAAAGAAGAAATAATAGTGGAGGTGGTTTTGGAATGAAGATGGATAGGATCATGCTCAAGCTGAGCGGTGAGGCTCTTGCGGGCGATAAGAAGACGGGCTTTTCAGAGGAGACAGTAAGAGAGGTTGCTGCTCAGGTTAAGAAGGTTCATGATAAAGGAATACAGATAGGTGTTGTTATCGGAGGAGGTAATTTCTGGAGAGGAAGAACCTCAAATGATATGGACAGAGTTAAGGCTGATCAGATCGGTATGCTGGCAACTGTTATGAATGCTATTTACACGGCTGACATGTTCAGAACTCTTGGAATGAAGTGCCATGTTATGACACCTTTCCTCTGCGGAAGCATGACTGAACTTTTCGACCGCGATAAGGCTATCAGTTATCTTGAGGCAGGAGAGATCGTATTCTTTGCCGGAGGAACAGGACATCCATATTTCTCGACAGATATGGGCATGGTTCTCTACTCAATTGAGATCAAGGCTGATGTTATTCTTGCAGCTAAGGCTGTTGACGGAGTATATGACAGTGATCCGAATGTAAATCCTGATGCGAAGAAGATCGACAGCATGACCATGCAGGAGATCGTTGATAAGCAGCTTAAGGTTATCGATCTTGCTGCAGCTGTTCTTGCAGCAGAGAACAAGATGCCGATGATGCTCTTCGGACTTAACAAGGAAGACAGCATTATCAAGACAGTATCGGGCAAATTTACGGGGACGGTCGTAACTGTAGATTAATAGATGTACAGAACGTATTTTTTAGCAGAGTCATGAGTGATTCTGTGAAAATGACATAAAAAGAAAACGTATATATAAAAACGAAAGGCAGCACATA
>DOVL01000307.1 GCA_003520105.1 Lachnospiraceae bacterium
TTGTTTTTTGATCACGATTTATCTTCGCTTTTGCAGAGACGCTACGTCTGGCCTCAGCCTCTTTTACATTCATCAGCCACCATCCGAAGATTACGAGACAGAGGAGTGCGTAGATGAGATTTGTGACTATAGCGTTGGAAGGCATATTTGCGCCCTCGTATGATGCTTTGTCAAAATTAATGTTCATACCGAGGTAAGTGTGGAGAGCTGTTACTATGGCGAAGTCGGCATAGTAGGCGATGATCTCCAATATATAGGTAACAAGAAAAGGGGCTGCTGCAAGCAGCAGCCCCAGTATGATCATTTTAGCATCAACTGTATTATTCTGTTTCTTTTCTGACTGTGATGATACAGTCGGTTTTTTCTCTGACTGTGATAATACAGTCGTATTTTTATCAGTCTGTGATCTTCTTGGCTCTTTCTCTTTCACGTTTAGCCTTTTCCTTCTCAGCCTTAAGCTGTTCTTTAGTCTTCTTGTTCTCGATATCAGCCTTAAGCTGCTGCTGATACTGAACCTGCTGCTTACGCATCTTCTCTCTGAAGGTCATCTTCTTCTTTTTCTTCTTGCCGTTTTCTTCTTCGACGACAGGAGCATTCTTCTGCTTACGAACACTCTTAACGCTTACGATGTAGATGCCGCTTACCATGGCCTTAACTTCGCCTTTGGTTGGGATATCATCATAGATCGCATCATCACAGAGAAGAGTAAGGATCTGAGGACCAACCTTAGCTTTAACTACAGGAACCTTGGCCTTCTGATATTTCTTCGGAGTCTGCTCGTAAACGACCTTAGGAAGCTTTGCATCCTTAAGAGGCATATATTTCTTGTCAATGATGAGCATATTTGCAGGCTGTGCTTGAGCCAGCATCTCTTCCTTCTGAGCAAGCTGCTTTTTCTGCATCTTGTTTCCGACTATGTAAAGTGCTATCATCGCGCCGATTATTACTACGAGCACGATTAAAACTATTATCCACCACATTGTTTTGTAAATCCTCCGATTCTATATCTTGTTTGTTTTGTGCTTTACCGGATAACTGCTCCACATGATTTTTTGTGGTTCTCAGCATTCCTGTAATACATTATTTTTTATTGTGACTTTCAATCATTGCCGTCACTCTGTTCGGAATGTCAGCATAGAAAGCTTTCCTGTCTTGAACACTCATGTCAGAAGGTGTTACAGGTTCACTGAAGGTGACCGTAACATGACGTTTTCTGATGAAGTGATGCTTATTATTTTCGAAAATATCATCCTGACCGCTCATTGCGACAAGTATGATAGGAGCCTTTGCTCTTTCGGCTATCTTGTAGCCGCCTTCTCTGAAAGGAAGGAGAGAGTCACCATGATTTCTCGTACCCTCGGGATATAGACACATAGACAATCCCAGCTTTATGTGCTCGGTTGCCTCGCCTATGGTCTTGATAGCCTCACGCGGATTCTCCCTGTCGATAAATACGCATCCGATATCTCGCTGATAAGAAGAAAGAAAAGGAGCGTTCTCAAATTCCTTCTTGGATATAAAACCTAAAGGCTTCTTCACAAGGGTATGAAGTATGATAATGTCAAAATAACTTCTGTGATTGCCTACAAAGAGGACGGCGTGATCCTCGGGGAGATTTTCCGCACCGTTAACAGTGAGCTTTGTTCCGGCAAAAAAGAGAAGCCTCTTGAAATAACCTTGCACAAGCTTGAAAGCTTTGGTCCAGCCCTTCATCGGATCCTTCTTGATCAAATGTTTATAATGAAGATGCAGTGGGAAACAGAAGAACATTCCACCAAAAGCCCATATTGCACAGAGTATCATTCTGATCATATTTGCTACCTCAAATTAACGTCCAAACATCTTGGCGGTTTCGAAGAGTCTTGAAGCGAGCTTGTCAGTCAGAACTTCCTGCTTATACCTCCATGACCAGTTGCCGCTTCCGACACCCGGAGTGTTGAAACGTGCCCATGAATCAAGTTCAAGGACATCCTGCATAGGAACGATCGCCATGTTTGCAACTGAACCGAAACATGCTCTGATCATTACCCAGCAGATATCACTTGCATCAGTACTGTAATATCTTCTCAGCTTGTCGCGTGATGCCTCGTAAGCATGCTTGTACCAGCCGAGAGTAGTATCATTATCATGTGTACCGGTGTAGCATACACAGTTTCTGATATGATGATGAGGAAGGAAGTGATTATCGTTCGGATTCTCAAATGCGAACTGAAGTATCTTCATTCCCGGGAAGCCGAATTTGTCTCTGAGTTCGATGACTGATTCATCGATCTCTCCGAGATCCTCGGCTATTATCGGCATATGGTATCCGAGGTTAGCCTCGAGCATGGTGAAGAAGTTTTCACCCGGAGCCTTTATCCATTTGCCGTTCATGGCAGTTTCATCGCCGTAAGGCACTGCCCAGAATTTGTCAAAGCCTCTGAAGTGGTCAATACGAAGGACATCTGTGAGTTCAAGCTGATGCTTGATCCTCTTGATCCACCAGTCATAAGCAGTCTTCGTATGCTCAGGCCAGTTGTAGAGAGGGTTGCCCCAGAGCTGACCGGTTGCTGAGAAATAATCAGGCGGAACGCCGGCAACATCTGTCGGATAGCCCTTGCTGTCAAGCATGAAGAGCTTTTTGTTTCTCCATACATCAACGCTGTCCCAGGCAACAAATATAGGAATATCTCCGATGATGGAGATGCCTTTATCGTTTGCGTATTCCTTCAGTTTCTTCCATTCAATGGTGAAAAGGAACTGGATGAATTTGTAATATCCGATTTCCTTCTTAAGCTTTTCTTCCCACTCGGCTCTTTCAGCCTTCTTAGGATTCTTGAGACTGTCGTCCCACATATACCAAGGCATACCCTGGTGATAATCCTTGCCGGCCATGAAGAGAGCATAGTCAGAGAGCCACTCGGTGTTCTCAGTGAACTCCTTGTATTCAGCCATAAGCTCTTCGTCGCCAGAAAGGCCGTCCTTTATATTTTCGTCGAGAAATCTGTCATAAGCCTTCTGGAGAAGATCACTCTTGAAAGCAATAACATCGCCATAGCTTATATCCTCAGGATTCCACTGAGGCATATTGTAGAAATCCTCATCCCAGAGCAGTCCGAGTTTCCTTAAATGATCAGGGCTTATGATGAGCGGCTGACCTGCAAAGGAAGAAAATGGCTGGTATGGCGAATCGCCGAAGCCGGTGTGTCCGAGAGGAAGCACCTGCCAGGCTGTCATACCTGACTTCTCCATGAAATCTATAAAATCGTACGCGCCCTTGCCGAGATCACCAATTCCGTAAGGGCTTGGGAAAGAGGTCGGGTGAATAAGTATACCTGCGTATCTTTTTGGAGCAATATCTAAATGCACACTTTCCATTGTCTATAGTTTCCCTTCTGCTGTTTTGTTGTGTAATGACTGCAGTTTATGAATTGTCCGGCTATGCTGTCCATCATCTCTGCAGAACCCATAATATTATACATGAAATAAGGCTAAAACACAACAAAACTATGAGGCAAATTTGTTGTACAGTTCCTTGAAGAGCAGAATAGCCTTCTCAATCTGCTCGGTTGGTACGCAGTAAGAGATACGGAAGTGTCCCGGACATTCAAATGAGTCACCCGGAACGGTCATAAGTCCGAGCTCTTTAGCACCTGTCCAGCAGAAGACATTTGCATCATCGATAGGAGCCTTAGGGAACATGTAGAAGGTTCCGCCCGGCTTTACGCATGAATATCCGATATCTGTCAACGCATCGTAGAGAAGTGTTGCATTTCTCTCGTAGATTGAAAGGTCGCTGGTCTCATCGATAACCCTCTCGACTGCAAGCTGGATGATTGATGGAGGACAGTTGTGACCTGTGAAACGTGAGATCTGACCACACATCGGAACGATGAGTTCACTGCCTGAAGCCTTCGGATTAACTGCTACATAACCGATACGTTCTCCCGGAAGAGAAAGTGACTTACTGAAAGAGTAGCAGCAGATAGAATTGTCGTAATGCTTTGAGATAAACGGTGAATCAGTTCCTGCGAAAACAATCTCTCTGTATGGCTCATCGGTAATAAGATAGATGTCGTGGCCGTATTCTTTCTCTTTCGCACGAAGTATGTCAGCGAGTTTGTCAATCGTAGCTGTTGTATATACTATTCCCGATGGATTGTTTGGCGAGTTGATAAGAACTGCTGCAATATTCGGGTTCAGCATCTCTTCAAATTTCTCGAAGTTGATCTGGAAGCTGCTGATGTCGGCAGGAACAACCTTAAGAGAAGCTCCGCATCCTGTGACATAAGGAATATATTCAGGGAAATACGGTGCAAAGGTTATTACCTCATCACCTTCACCTGCGATGCATCTGATCGCATGAGCAATAGCTCCTGCTGCGCCTGTGGTAGGGAAGATGTGGTCCTTCTTATAATCCATTTCAAAACGTCTGTTAAGTGAATCGGCGATGGCTTCTCTTGTCGAATCCAATCCAAGGGAAGGACTGTAGCCGTGAAGCTTTACAGGATCTGTATTTTTCAGAAGATCCTCCATTGCGTCTGTGAAGCTCTGAGGTGCCGGAACCGACGGATTGCCTATCGAGAAGTTGTAAACTGAGTCCGGGCCGAGCTCCTTTGCTCTTTCCATTCCATATGCAAAAAACTGTCTGATGACTGAGGTTTTGCCTGTCATTTCTTTGTAGAATTCCTGAATCATGTATTTTCTCCTTGTGTATTTATTTTTGATTTGATTATTCGATTCTATGTGTGCAGTGCTGAGTGGATGAAGCATGCACGATTACGTGAGATTTATTTTAATGCAATGGGGGATAAAATACAATGAAAATAAATAAAAAGAACAAGCCGTGCTTTGTTGCTCTTTTGTTACCCTTTTGATGGTAGTATGAGTACAGTTACGATAGATTAGAAAGCTATGCTTAGGATAAAACTATGTTTTGGCCGGGTGTGGCTGAAGCATAATAGATTTATTTTGAAAGGGGAAGAATAATGCCAAGTGATGGTCCAAAATTATTAGAGGAAGCCAAGAAGAAAATGGCTGATCAGCTTAATGAATTATATAACAAAAAGGATTATTCAGGGATAGTGAACCTGATGATAGATGTAGTTAAGGAAAACATGCTCGATCCTCGTAATCGAGATGGTGTATCAGTCACGGTTTCTCAGAAAAAGTATGAGGCCCTCAGAGAGTTCTTTGAGTTTCATACACGTACAAATGATCAGTTTAAGATTATCGACGGGGCTAAATATTATGAGATTGATCCAGCTGAGCATGAATTTGTAACGCAGATGATCCGCCACATTGATGATGCATGGAGGGAGGCCGCTGTTTCCTTCGGTAAGAAAGAGGATGCCTGGAAGAAAAAGATTAAGGATGGCAAGATTGCCGATACGGAACTGATCAAGGACGAACCGGATGTGGTCGGAAAGCTTGCTCATCTCATCAATGTTGAAGTGAATCTGTCAGACCCGGCTGTTTATGATGCACGTAAGGACTTTATCGTACAAAATTTTTCCAATAAAACGATAGGCGGAGTAAAAACTGCAGATTATATCAATAGTGATATTGAAAGAGCAACAGCGGAGGTCGCTGCAAAGAATAATCTCTCCAACGAAAAAATGAAGGCGTATGTAAGAACCTTTAATGAGAGAGACGGAAGTAAATCAACGGGATATAAGATCAAGGAGGGACTTCCCGAAGAACCGGCAGAAAACGAATATCTCTTCCAAGAGCTTCCGGATTATCTCGTAAATATCCGGAATAATCCGAGTGAAGAACAGCTGGAGGCTCATGAAAGGACTCTGATGGAGAAAATCCATATGAATGAACGCTATGTCCAGAAGATGCAGTCTGTCGTTGATATTACAAAACATCTACATAGCGAACTGAAGGGTATGGCTGACGAGATGACGGAACAGGGCGATGAACCTGAATACTGGCTGACGTATTCGTTACAATCGCTGGAATCCTTTACACATGTCGGAAAAGATTATTATCTGAATGTGGATGCACCAAACTGCGATCAGATCAGTCCGAGAGTCATTACGGATGTGACCGGTAAGGTTTCTATATCTTCGACGGATTTTATGGACCAGACCAAGGCTAGGGTCGATCAGCACATTGAGGAGGGAACTCTGGATTCAAAGCAGGGCAGATTTGACGGCAAGCTTGCGCAAATAGCATCAGATGTTCATTTTCTGAACATGCTGGCGAAAACGCAGAGTGACAAGCATTTTAATACAATGATCAATGCCAGAGAGATCGAAAAGGTCAATAAAGAAATCAGTTACATGAATAAGTATAGGAAGATGATGGGATTTTTTGTTGCAGGAAAGCCTGTACAGGATTCTTATACCAAAACTCTGGATAAGCTGACGGATATGATAAGTGATTCTCTTGCAAATGACTGCGTATCTCCGGAATGCTATGACAAACTGATACTTAATACGAAAGAACATAAGCGTATTTATCAGAAGATGCGTGATGCTGAAAAACAGGGAAACTCAGCTGTTTATAACAGATATAAGGCTAAGCTTGATGAAACAAGGCAGACTACGGACCAGCTGATCGCTGAGTGTAAGGATTTTGAAACTACAAACGGAAAGCAGAGAAGTATAACAGGTAAAACCACAAACCGAGATAAGCTTATGGGCAAGCTGAGTGAGGCGGTTTCAAAGCAGTTTGGTGAACCTGAGAAGAACTTTGAGTCTTACATAAGGATGCACACCGGAGAGTATGGCGGTAAGACAGACAAGGAGCGGAGGGCAAATATGACCAAGGTCCTGGCGGCTTATACTCTTAAAAAACTTGATCAGCCGTTTAATGTCAAGGAGATCCACAAAACGGCTGAGTACATCAAGGGACTCTATATGCTGGACGACAGTACCGGTATCATCAGTGGGCAGAATGCTCTTGAAAATGCCATGAAGAGTAAGGAATCTGTTCTTGCAGCAGGTGAGAAGGTCAGACGTCAGATATACGATGTCAAGGACAGAAAATACGATCAGTTTTCTGCAGATATGAAGACCTTGTTGGGATACATGAGATCTGCGGACGGAAGGAGCAAGGAATACACATCATTCTATAATGCGGTCAAGGCGGCTTCAGAGCTTACCGAAACCACAAAGGATATGACTCCTTCAAAGAAGGCGGCGGCTTATCGTCAGACAAATATAGATATTATTTATACTATCCAGAAATATGTCAAAGGCAAAGAAAAGGTACGTATATCCAATAAGGGTAATGATGCCTTCAGCAATGCCATGGACGCTCTCAGTGTTATATCAAAATACACGAAAGAGCCTGGACAGCAGATCAACATCAAAGTGGTTGATGTTGTAGGAAATATTAATAAGATCCGTAAGGATCCGGAGCTTGATAATTCCATGACCTTCGAGCAGAGATTTGGCCTCGAAAATGCCAAGAGGGTACACGATATGAGAACCCGGAGGCAGGCGGCAAACAATAAATCAGGAGAAAAGAAAGCTCAGGGAGCACCGAAGGTTCCGGGAGCAGGAGGTGTCTGATTCACTGTATCGTTTTTTTGGGGGTATTATTTCTCTATTATTATAGTAGAAATAATACCCTTTTTTTGATACAATGAGCATAGGGTTGTTATGGCCCCTGATATGTGAATGGAACAGTCTGTTTTGTAATAAGACAGCATATTTGGATAGTGATCTGCACGTGCTTATCATGTGTATCATGCGGAGGTATTATTACAGCATGAGAAAAATAATAGCACTCGTGGTCCTCAGACCACAGAGAGGATACAATCTTGACATTATAAACCGCATCAGAGACGAGCTCTATGATAAGGGCTATGGCCTTATGGTATTCGGAACACTCACCGATCTTACGGTGAAGGACATGAATGACTATGGAGAGAGAAGTGTTCTGGAGCTTATTCCTTACGACAGGCTTTCAGGACTTATTATCATGCCCGGAACTTTCCAGGATCCACCTAAGGCAAAAAATATAATTAAAAATGCCAGGATGCGTAATATCCCGACTATATCACTTGATTTTGACGAGCCGGGTCTTCCGAGTGTCAATTATGATTACAGAGGCGGCTTCGAGCAGGTAGTCCGCCATGTGATAGAATTCCACAAATGTAAGAGAGTATATATGATCGCGGGAATCAAGGATAACCCTTATTCCGAGGAGAGAATTCAGGTATTTAAGAGGGTATGTGCGAATAATGGTATTTCTGATGAGGATTCTCTGGTTTATTACGGCAGATTCTGGGGACAGGCTGCCAAGGGATGTGTCGAGGAAATGTTTGAATCGGGAGTACCGCTTCCGGATGCCATTATTTCCGCAAATGACACCATGGCCGTTGCGGCTATCGAACAGCTTTCTGTGCATGGTATAAGAGTTCCTGATGATATGATCGTTACCGGAATGGACGGTATCGAAATCGGTATCTATAATAATCCTCGTCTTACGACTGTTGATACGGATGCCGATACTCTGTGCAAGACAGCAACGGCTAAGATCATAAGACTGATCGAGGGGGTTACGATCGCTGAGCCGAGACTTTCCAGGGTTCCGATGAGGCTTTGCGTACATGCCAGCTGCGGCTGCAATATGAATACATCTAAAGATATCAGTAAGAGGATGCTCGAGCTTGAGGACATCGTCGGAAAAGTAATCGGAAATGATTACCATCTTGTCAAATTGAAAAATAATATGCTCAGCTTTAACAGGCCGGAAGTATATAAGGTAATGGCATCTTATCTGTCGGACTATACATGGGTGGTTGTAAATACTTCCTTCTGGGATAATGTTCAGGGAACCATAGAAAACTTTGACTATGAACATGATATGAACCACTTTGATGAAAATCTGGTGGCTGAAGTATATAAGCCTGATGTTGATGGTAATAAGGA
>DOVL01000274.1 GCA_003520105.1 Lachnospiraceae bacterium
GATCTTAAGAAGTCTCTTGAAGCAAGGCATGACAATGCAGCCAAAAACTTCGAGGATCTAGGAAAATTCACTCAGAAGTATAACTCTGCAAACACTGCTATGCAGAAAGACAGAGTAAAAACTTCACCGACTAAGAATAAAAATGTCGAAGCTCAGAAAAAATAATATTTGATCATAAGTGAGAGTCGGGGGCCTGCAATGCGGGCCCCTTAATTAATGAAAAAAGCTGGTTTCAAAATGTTACAAAAATATTTAATTTCTTAAGAATTTTTTCTTTTTGCCTTGTTGACAAAGCATATATGCGTTGCTATAATGAGCATGTAACAAATTGTAACATTTTCGTAATAAATAAATTTGCAGTTAAATTTTTGTAATATTTTCAGAAAAAATAGGAGGACTCTCGAGCAATGATCAAGCCATCCCGAAAAGTCGCCGCACTTGTAGTGACGGCGGGGCTTATGCTTTCATCCGTAGCTGTTTCAGCAGGAGATAGCGTTGTAATACTTAATCAGTCAAATGTCGGTATATCTGCAGCAGTCGACAGATATGTTGAGGCAACAGCAGATACAGAAGCAACAACAGCAGTTGCAAGCAAAGATAGTTCAAAAACATCTCTTTCAGCTTCTTCAGAGAAGAGCAGCAAGGATGTTAAGGATACTAAGGAAACTGAGAAGAAAGAAGTGGGCAGCAAGGCTGCAGAAGTTAAGTCAGAGGATAAGCAGGAAGACAAGACAGAAGCAGAAAACCTTACATTTGAGGAGATCAGCGGCAAGGCTATCGTAATCGCAGACGATTCACTCAACGTAAGAAAGACCCCTTCAATGGATGGAGAGATCATCGGAGAGCTTCCGACAGGAACCGTTTGTGAGGTTACAAAGAAGACCTCAGGATGGACATATATAATCGCAGATGGAGTTGAAGGATTTGTCTTCAGCAACTATCTCAAGTTTGGCGATGATGCAACAAAGTGGGCAGAGAGCTATACAGGTAAGGTTGCCGTTATTACCGGCGAGGGCCTCAGACTCAGAAGCGAAGCAGATATAAACAGTGATGTTCTTACTTATCTTCCACAGGGTCAGACCTACAAGGTTCTTGATTATGTCGGTGACTGGACCAAGATCGAGATCGATGCCGATCTTCAGGGATATGTAAGCAACGAGTTTATCGAAGTTGTTGATAAGGGCGATGATGATGCAATCTACGCAATCAGAGTTAAGCTCTTTGAGGAAAATACAGGTAAGACAGAAGAGACAACAGAGGAAGTAACTACTGAAGCAACTCAGGAGGAAGTTACGGAAGCTGAGACTAACGAAGTAGTTACCGAACCTGAAACAGAAGAAGAGACAGAAGAAGAAACAACAACTGTAGAAGAGACAGAGGAAGAGACTGAAGAGGTAACAGAGGCTCCTGCAGAGGTTCCATACTCATCAAAGGGTGAGGAAGTTGTAGCATACGCAGTACAGTTTGTTGGAAATCCTTATGTATATGGCGGAAGCAGCCTTACAGATGGTGCTGACTGCTCAGGCTTTACAATGGCAGTATATGCACATTTCGGATATTCACTTCCACATGGTTCAAATCCACAGGCATATTGTGGAGTAGAAGTACCTCTTGACAGCATCATGCCGGGCGACCTTCTCTTCTATGAGAGTCCGGGAGGATATGGCCACGTAACGATCTACATGGGCGGCGGACAGGTTGTTCATGCAAGTACCGAGGAAACAGGTATCAAGATTTCACCTTATGATTACAGAGAGCCTGCAAAGGCAGTAAGAATCATTTATTAATCAGATTTTTCACAAGAATAAAATATATATCCAGGAGCCAGTTGCATGTGCCAGCGACTGGCTCCTTTCTCGATTCAGGTTATAGCATCCTGAACATGCAGCCAGAGACGGCAGAAAGAGAGATCATGGAAACGTGTGTTATCTGATTATCAACACATTTGTTCGTCTGACACTTTGCAAAAAATACAGCTTTTGTGCAAAATGAACAACAAACATACGAAGTGGTTGACTATAATATATAGTATTGTCGGATGGGACTGTTGAAAACTTTCTTTGTTTTGCGTATTTCTTTGATATATAAACAAAGTTATCAACATTTTCAACAGTTGATTGTGATTAACATAAAATTATGCATAAAAAAATATGCATATGAATAATTTGTAGATTGTCACGAAATTTATTTTTGTTTTTTACGGAATTGTTTCAAAAATGGGATGATTTTGTGAAAACTCTTTAAATTGTCAGACAAAAAATAGTATATTATTTTATTGATTGAACTCTTGCTCTATGGTATAATATCTACATCGGCAGAGGCTATTCTTTACTTCCCGAAAGTGCTTGAAAATACTGTATTTATCGAACGGATTTAGGGCAATCGGGATGGTATGGTCCCTGCAGAATAAGAGGCAAGAAGGAGTGAGACGTATGAATTACATTATTAGTGGAAAAAACATTGATGTAACCGATGGTTTAAGAGATGCGATCTACGATAAGCTGGGGAGGTTAGAAAAATTCTTTAACGCAGATACTAATGTTCAGGTAACATTCTCTGTCGAGAAGGAGAGACAGAAGATTGAGGTTACCATCCCTATGAAGGGACATATCATCAGAGCTGAGCAGGTTAGTGATGATATGTATGTTTCAATAGATATGGTTGTTGAGATCATTGAGCGTCAGGTAACGAGATATAAGAAGAAGATCATCGACAAGGAACAGGACGCTTCGTTCTTCAATGACAGATTCCTTGAGGACGAATCAGAAGCTCTTGAGGAAGATGAGATTAAGATCATCAGAAGTAAGAGATTTGCCGTTAAGCCTATGTATCCGGAAGATGCTTGCATCCAGATGGAACTCCTCGGACATAATTTCTTCGTTTTCAGAAATGCCGAGACAGACGAGGTTAACGTTGTATATAAGAGAAAAGGAAATACGTATGGTTTAATAGAACCGGAATTCTAGCCATAAGTACAAGCCATGCAACAAAAAAAGATGAGGTGCGGATGGGATGCTTGCATACCATTCTGTACCTCATCTTTTTTTGTTATACGGCGCCAGTACTAACGCTTCTTCCTCTTCTTCGCAGGCGCCCCTGTATTTTTAGCCATAGGCGTGATTCCGATCTCTTCTTTGATGTCTTCCATGATCTCTTCAGCTGACTTCACTTCGTCATCATCGTCGCTGTCATCATCGTCATCTTCGCCATCGTCATAGTCATCATCATCGTCGATCATATCATCTGCATTACCTGCTTTTTTCTCGGAACGTTTGCCGCCAATCTTAACCTTCTTTAGTGATTCCAGAAGACCTTCCTCTTTTTCGGGAACGGTAAGGTATTTATCAGGATCAACGTCCTTCTCGGCGAGCTTCTTATATACATGCTCTCTGAAGAGTGTATAAAGAACTGACGCAACAGGAATGAGTATAAGCATTCCGACGAGACCGAAGAGGGAACCTCCGACGGTTACTGACATCAGAACCCACATGCCCGGAAGTCCGACTGAACTTCCTACAACGTGCGGATAAACAAAGTTTGCATCGAACTGCTGAAGTGCAGTAAATACGATGATAAATATAAGTGCTTTGATCGGCGATATCAGGAGTATAAGCAGTGCTCCGATTGCCAGTCCGATGAATGAACCAAGTATCGGAATAAGAGCACACAGCATACACAGGATACCGATAAGCAGTGCGTAAGGCATCTGAAGGATGGACAGAACAAGAATGAATTCACATCCAAGCATAAATGCATCCAGGCACTGACCTGAGATGAAGTTTCCGAAGGTCCTGTTTGAAAGCCTTGCGATCCTCATGAGCTTGTCAGCTCTCTCCTCTGACAGGATGGCGTAGACAATCTTCTTAGCCTGAAGTGAAAGCTTATCTTTATTTCCCAGAAGATAAATAGAGAAGATAAAGCTTATGAAGAAAGATGTTACACTTGAAAGGATTCCGGTAATAACATCGAAACCGCCGCTTATTATAGAAGATCCTTTACTTGAAAGGAAGGAAAGGGCTGTATTGATCGCCTTCTCGGAATTCTTGGTAAAGTTCTGGATCTTCTCCGAAACCTCAGGATATTTTTTAGTGGATTTGACGAGCCATTTTGAGAGCTTCTCTATTCCCTCAGGGATCTGCTGAGCCAGATTTACGATGGTTTTCGACAGCTCAGGAACGATGATGAGGATGATTGCGACGATTGCAACCAGAGTAAGGAGGATGACTATTACCATAGCCAGACCGCGCCTTCTGCCGGCCCATTTTTCGTTCTGGTATTTAGGCTTCTGGAACATATGCTTCTCGAGCTTGGAGATAGGAACGTTCAGGATGAACGCTATCGCGCCGCCGAGGATGAATGGGCTGAATATACCGAAAAGCCAGGTGACCGCATCTGCCACATCACTCAGATTATTCAGAACTATATAAAATGTTATAAGAAAAGCACCAACAAATAGATTCTTCTTGATGTTATCGTTCTTCCAGTATTTTTTCATATGCTAAGTCCTTCCGTTTACAAAGTCCTCCTTATATAATATGCCGATGACGCATAAAATGCAAGTTTTATGCAAGCTATAAGCCTAAAAACATGAAAAAACATTTGCCACAATACAGAAGAAATGTTATATTAGGGGTTATGATGTGATTACTATGTATATTAGTATAGAAAAATAAGGCCGCCTGACGGCAGGTGATCATATAAGATTATAAACACACTGGAGGAATAAAATGGGTCTTGGTAGTAAGATCTTTGGCACGCACAGTGACAAGGAATTAAAAAGGATTTATCCTATCGTAGATAAGATAGAAGCTCTTGATGAGGACATGCAGAAGCTGTCTGATGATGAGCTGAAGGCTAAAACAGATGAGTTTAAGAAGAGACTGAAGGATGGCGAGACACTGGATGATATTTTAGTGGAAGCATTCGCAGTTGTAAGAGAGGCTGCAAAGCGTGTTCTCGGAATGAAGCATTTCCGTGTTCAGCTTGTCGGAGGTGTGCTCCTTCATCAGGGCCGTATCGCCGAGATGAGAACAGGTGAAGGTAAAA
>DOVL01000092.1 GCA_003520105.1 Lachnospiraceae bacterium
TTAACAACTCCCCACATAGCAACTGTGCTGCCTGTTATTGCAGCCGAATTTCTTGCAGGAGCAGGTGTGTCCACTCTTATGATCTTATCTTCAACGTTAAGAAGCTCTGCTCTTATCTCTTCAGGTGTCGGTTCCTTAACTTCCGGAGCTTCCTCAGGTATAACAATCGGTTCTACCTTTGGCTTCACAGCCTTCATCTTTCTGGTCTCAGCCGGTACAAGGCTTCCGTCCTTCATCTCATATCTGTCAGCACTGATCTCAGGAATATTTCCTCTCTTACCTAAAAGAACCTCATTTGCGATCTCATTCATAAGCTCAAGCTTATAGAAATGCTGCTTCACCTCGCCAAGTTCAATGTTCTTATATTTTTCACCGTATCTTTCCTCAAGAGTTTGTCCATTAACCTTGAAGCTTGTTGCAGGATCGATTCCTGCCTCCTTGAGAAATGCGTTACGGTCAGGATTATCAATCTCCTTAAGGAACTCAATCGCAGCCATATCCAGTCTGTCCCTGAGTTCGAATTTATTATATCTTTCAATGATCTGCTGAGCTGTAGGATTACCGTTAAATACAACGCCAAGCATTGCTGCAGGAGAGGTTGTAATATGAGCCTTCTGATTGGTCCTCATTACTCTGGCGTAAATATTTTCACTAAATGTATCGAGTCCCTCAGCTGTAAGCGGATCCTTCTTCTCTTCAACTTTAGGAGCCTCAACTTCAGGCTCATCAAATACAGGTTCCTCATCATCAGGTCCCTGTTCTGCTCTACGAGCTGCGCTCATTTCATTATAAGCTTCTTTTTTGACTGCATCTCTTGATCCTGCAGGAACCATCACAACAGGCTCACTTCCCGGAACCTCGGCTGTGATCTGAGATGTGCCTTCAAATACCTGACGAAGGATCTCAATCTGATACATCATATCCTTCTGAGATTTATCCTCAACATGAGCATACTTATCTCCCCAGGTCTCTTCAACGCTCTTACCATCGATCTTGATATCGCTCCATGCAAGCGCCTCACCTGTCTTCGGATTAACAACACCCTTGAAGGCTTCCTGTGCAAGGTTTCTCAACCTGTTTGCATAAGCAAATTCAGCAAACTTATCCGTAAGTTCCTTACCTGTAGGCTCTTTGCCTTCTTTCTTCTCATACATTAACTGCACAAGACTCTCAAGGTTATAACCTCTCATCTTATTCTGTGCAGTATATGCAGATTTCGCGAAACCGGTTAAATTAGCATTATCAATTACTTCGTTTTCTTTCATTCTAAAAACTCCTTTCTGGATTAAACTTTGTTTTCAACTGGTTTCATCATAAAACATAAGAGGTAACAAAAGCGCAACAAAGTCTTAGTAACAAGCCATGCATGGCAAAAAAATAACACAGATGGAATGCTTGCATACCAATCTGTGTTATTCTTTTGCCATATATGGCGCCTACGGCGATGGTTCTTGATTCGCAAAGTGGATCAAGAACAGAGCATGGCTTGTTATTCTTCGCACATATACAGCGCCTATGGCGCTGGTTCTTGATGCACTTGTGCATCAAGAACACATGGCTTGTTATTTTTTATGATTATACGGCGCTGGTTCTTGATTCGCGAAGCGGATCAAGAACACAGCATGACTTGTTATATTAGAGAGTACCCGCGATTTCTCAGGCACTCTGCAACCTCTGCATAACCCGAAGCGTGAAGTATAGCAACCGGTGTTGCATCCTCTCTGCTGTAGGAAACATAGAGATAATCAAGATTAATATTACTGTCCTCGATATCAGCAAGAAGCTTGTTCAGACTTCCTACATTATCCGGGATCTTTACCCCGATAACACGTGACAGCTTACATGTAAAGCCGTTATCCTTAAGAAGCTTAATTGCACGATCTGTCTCATCAACAAGAAGACGAACGATACCGTATTCAGCACTGTCATTGGTGATCGCGCAATAAATATTAAGCGAATTATCTGTAAGGAGCTGAGTGATTTCTCTCATCGAGCCCTTTTTATTTTCAGCAAAAATAGAAATCTGTTCTACCATTATAAACCCTCCTGATAGAATTGTTATGAATTACTCAATCCGCCGAAACGGCTGATGAATAATATATATCAACATCCGAATAAAACTGTCATATTACAGCTCTTCTGCAAGATCAAGAAGAAGTCTCTCAGTCTTCTCCCAGCCAAGGCAAGGATCAGTGATAGACTTACCGTAGATACCCTCACCAATCTTCTGAGCACCATCCTCGATGTAACTCTCGATCATGAGACCCTTAACAAGCTTCTTGATATCCTCTGATGCGCGGCGGCTGTGAAGAACGTCCTTGGCGATACGGATCTGCTCAAGGTATTTCTTACCTGAATTTGAATGGTTTGTATCAACGATACAAGCAGGATTTACGATTTCAGGCTTTGCAGCATATGCATCAAGAAGTGCACGAAGATCCTCATAATGATAGTTAGGAATATTACGTCCGAACTTATCTACATAACCACGCATGATTGCATGTGCAAGTGGGTTGCCAGGTGTTTCAACTTCCCATCCACGATACAGGAAACGCTGTGTACTCTGAGCAGCTATTATAGAATTCATCATAACAGA
This sequence comes from Lachnospiraceae bacterium, assembly GCA_003520105.1. Classification (GTDB taxonomy): domain Bacteria; phylum Bacillota; class Clostridia; order Lachnospirales; family Lachnospiraceae; genus Eubacterium_Q. The sequence goes on from DOVL01000092.1 coordinate 2,597, forward strand.
CATATCTCCGCCTGTAGGATTCTTCATACCAACAGGAATACCGATACCGCTGGCTACGAGTCTGTGCTGCTGATCCTCTACAGATCTTGCACCGATTGCTACGTAAGAAAGCAGATCAGAGAGATAACGATGGTTCTCAGGATAAAGCATCTCTTCTGCACAGGTAAAGCCTGTCTCACGAACTACACGTGCATGCATCTCACGGATAGCAATAATACCTGCAAGCAGGTCTTCCTTTCCTTCAGGATCAGGCTGGTGAAGCATACCCTTGTAACCGATACCTGTTGTTCTCGGCTTATTTGTATAAACACGCGGAATAATAAATATCTTGTCTTTTATCTTCTCAGCTACCTTAGCTAGACGGTTCATATAATCAAGAACTGCATCCTCGTTATCTGCAGAGCAAGGTCCGATGATGAGAAGGAACTTGTCGCTCTCTCCAAGAAAGATCTTCCTGATTTCTTCATCACGTTTTGCTTTAGCTTCTGCTATTTCCTTGCTGATAGGGAACTCTTCCTTCAGCTCCTGCGGTGTTGGCAGCTTACGTATGAATTTCATGTCCATTATTTTAAACCTCTTTCAAATAGAACTTTATGTAAACCAGTCCTGCTGAATTTACTGTTCTAGTATAATCTATCCTTTGTATTCTTGCAATACTTTCTTATACAATTCATCAAAAGTGTATAAATTAATGAGATTTTAATTTGTAATCTGATACAAAACACAGTACAATCTTCATTGATGTGTTTCTGACTAACATATCATTTATATATTTCAAAACAAATAAGGCTTTTCGTAAGCCATATCAAAGGATAAATATAATGCAGCTTGATGAAAAACAACTAGATTCAAACAAAACATTAGCTATAGAAAAACAGAATAATTCTATCAATAATAACAAAACTGACACCAATGTTTCCGACACCAATAATACTGATAGCAAAAACACCGGCAAGCATGAAAAGATCATCCCTATCTGGAAGATTTCGATACTTCTCTTCTTCCTCGTATTTTGTACCATACTTACCGGGATGATCATCTGGGCATCCTGCAGTTTTAAGAGAATATTTCTCGACGAGATACTCTGGCATCTCAGAACCTCTCTTAAGGGAACCAATCCCGAAGTTATAAGCGCTGCAGTCATAGCCGTAGTTGCCGGAATTGCAGTAGTCCTTATCCCATCATTAATAATACTTCTGAAGACCAGAAAACGCGGCAAAACCGGTAAACGAGTATATCGAGGCTTCCAGATCTTCACTTCAGTCATACTGGTTGTCGGACTGGTTATTGCCTTCTTCAGATTTAACATTCCAACATTTATTAAGAGCCATTTTGTTTATTCAAAATTCATCGAGCAGGAATATGTGGATCCGGGAACTGTCGAGATCAAGTTCCCTGAGCAGAAAAGAAACCTTATCATTATCTATGTGGAATCCATGGAAGTCACATACATGGACAAAGCAAACGGCGGTGCATTTAATAGAAATGTCACTCCTGAACTTACCGCTCTTGCCAGAGAAAATGAAGACTTTTCCGGAACCAGCAGCAAGATAAACGGCGGTATCGCTCTTCCGTTTAATGTATGGACTATGGGTGCCATATTTGGTACAACCTGCGGTCTTCCACTCAAGACTCCTCTCGGAAACAACGGAATGCACGCAAAGGACGATTTCTTTCCGGGTGTCATAGCTCTCGGAGATATCCTCGAGGACGAGGGCTATCATAATGTTCTTGTAATGGGTTCAGATTCGGAATTCGGTGGCTGTAACCACTATTTCAAATCTCATGGAAATTATGATATTCATGATTATGAATACGCAAAAGAGGCTGGGCTTATTCCTAATGATTACAGAGCATGGTGGGGTTATGAGGACGAGAAGCTCTTTGAATTTGCGAAAGCAGATCTGTTAGAGCTCGCCAAAAGTGATCAGCCATTCCATATGGCTATACAGACCATGGATACTCATAACGAGGATGGCTATAAATGCAGGCTCTGCAACGATGATTTCGGTAAAAATAAGTACTCAAACGTTATCAACTGTTCTTCACGAATGATCGACAGATTTGTATCATGGATCCAGGAGCAGGACTTCTATGAAAATACAACCATAATCATCATGGGTGACCATCCTACGATGGATACCGATTACTGTGATAAGGTTCCTGACTCCTACCAGCGAAAGGTCTTCACCTGCATCATCAATCCGGCAGTAAAGCCGGTTGATCCCGACAAAGAAAGATTATATGCAACAATCGATATCTTCCCTACTGCTCTCGCTGCAATAGGTGCCGATGTCGAAGGTAACCGCCTCGGACTGGGAACCAATCTTTTCTCCGAGAGAGAAACTCTTCTCGAAGAATATGGTCAGAGAAAGGTTGAGGATAAATTCAACTGCGGCTCCAAGCTGATGGAGAAAATGTTCAACGGAATCTACAAGAGCCCGGCAAAGAAATCACAGAAAGAGGCACACTAAGCATATATAACAAGCCATGCAACATAAAAAAGAGAGAGGATGAATGCTTGCATTCGTATCCGCTCTCTTTTTTTATGTTATACGGCGCCTATGGCGATGGTTCTTGATGTACGAAGTGCATCAAGAACAAAGCATGGTTTGTTATTTATCACTTGCTTCTTGCTGATCATTACTCGTTTGTAGGATCCTCCCATACACAAACCGCTTCAGCGCAAAATGTACTGCTATTGCAACAGTAGTTCCTATAAATATCCCCGCAAGGACATCCGTCGGGTAATGAACCACATTATACATTCTTGAGAAAGCCATTATCACGGCAACTATCGTCACTGGGATACCGATCTTTCTATTGTTTATTAGTATCGCTATCGCCACTGCAAAAGTATTAGCCGCATGACCTGACGGGAAGGATGTATCGGACATCTTTCCGATCAGCGACTCAAGGTATGTATATGCCTCATATGGTCTCACTCTGCCAACAGCATGCTTTATGATCAGATTTGCTATGATAAAGGTTAACAAAAGTGATATGAGCGCTTCTACGCCTATCTTCCTTGTCTTAACAAAGATAAGCAGCAATATCGTAAGTCCTATAGGCAGTATCCCACCGTTTCCTATAACCGAAAAGAACCACATGATCTTATCCATCACAGGACTCCTCAAACTACTCATACTATTTAAAAAATCAGCTTCCCAAGCCATGATAAACCTCCAACATATCTCTATTCCGGTTTAGTCAATATTTCCAACAGCTTATACTCAACGGAACCGCCTAACATATTCACAAAGTCATTATTCTTATCATACAGTTTTTTTACATCAGAAAGATAAACAATTTTATCATACAAGTTATTGCCATTTATTTTTTCAAATATAGCCAAAACACGTTTTTCATTATCTCTTAATGACTGTTCTGTGTCCTTTCTTAAGCTTCTGGCCACATGCGATGCCCCAACAAAACCAACGCAAATTTTCGATTGTATATTTCTCAAGGCAACCGGAAATGTATATGTATGTGTTTTCAATGAATCAATCAGAAGCACCTTGTTACCATCCTTATAGAACACATCACTTATTCCCTCAATAGCTGTAGTTTTCTTTTTTAAGGTGCTTATATCATATTTCTGATCAGACAATATATTCCCTAAATCCAATGTTCCTTTCAAAGCATGATTATAAAAATCTTCATCTGGTAAATCACTCTTAACTCCAGACATATGCTTAAAATTCATTTTCGAGAATGACACCGATGTTATATATCCATCATCACACAACACAAGAAAGACTTTATTATTCAGATTTTTGTTATAATTTCTAGCGCCATTTATCAATCTGGTTCTTATTCTGTTTTTTTGTGCATCATTTATCCTGTTCATTATGTCTCCTATAAAGTTAAGAAAAGGGCGAGTACAAATAACTCGCCCTTGCAGTTTCATGCTGGTTGTCAGCCTCTGTCACCCTTAAGATAACAACATCGGACTTGGATTTTTTAACGACTTCCAATTGTCTACAACTTCATGCTGGTTGTCAGCCTCTGTTACCCTTGAGATAACAACATCGGACTTGGATTTTTTAACGACTTCCAATTGTCTACAACTTATGGTGCTGCACACCAAAGCATTACTGCTTTCAATTACAGTATATATATACATTTAAATTCTGTCAATTTGTTTTTGGCAAACCCAAGCGATAAAAGAGCGATGTTCAATCCAATTATTCATTGGATAATTTGCATTATGAGAACCTGTATTCAGTATAATCCATCGAGCAATTTCTTGCAAATAAAACAAAAAGATCACTCCCCGGTAATACGCCTTGAAGTGATCTTATTGATTATTCTTTTAATACTCTTTTTACAGCAGTTTCATCAGCTTACAGTTTTCGATTCCGGCCTTCCAGAAGTCAGCTATCGGATAATTTCTGATGCGACTGACGATGCTTGAATTCATTGCACCATGACCGACAATCAGAACACTCTTACCGGCCTCATGCTCCGGAATGGCTCTCTCCCTGAGGAACTCCCCCGTCCTCCTGAAAAGCTCCTCGAAGGTTTCTGCTCCTCCGACTGATCTTCTGTATTCTTCCGGATCCTGAAATATAACATTTATAGGGCAATTCGGAATCGAGAAGCTGTCCTTCACGCCTTCATACTCACCGAAGCACATCTCCATAAGTCTGTCATCATAGTATATCGGAACATTTCTTCCTCTGAGAAGTATTTCCGCAGTCTCCTTCGCACGGATAAGCGGTGAGCAAAAGCAGATATCAAAATGAATATCCTTATACTCTTCTCGGGCTTTTTCAGCCATTTCTCTTCCCTTGTCATTCAGAGGAATATCCGTTCTCCCCTGCAGCCTGTGCTCATTGTTCCAGTCTGTCAAACCATGTCTGATTATATACAACATCTCAACTATCTCTTTTCACATTATATTTGATTCTGTCAATTTCTTATACAATATAAATCCTCAACACACTACCGTTATATGAATACAGAGTCTGCATAAAACAGACTCTGTACTATAAAACTATTATAACTATAATACTACAGTTTTTTCAACTATTTAGCAACGATATTGATGATCTTGCCCGGTACGTAAATCTCTTTTACGATCGTCTTGCCAGCGATACGATCTCCGAGTGCCTCCTTACCGAGTGCGATTATCGTATCCTTATCTGCATCTGCAGGAACATCAACAGTTACTCTTGTCTTGCCACAAACCTGAACAGGAAGTGTGATGGTATCAGCCTTAAGGTGAGCCTCATCAAACTCAGGCCATGTCTCATGGAATACCGAATCTGTTCCGCCAAGGTTCTCCCAAAGCTCCTCACCGATATGTGGAGCGAAAGGAGCAAGAAGCTTGACCATGGTCTTAAGCGTTTCCTTATCAACTCCTGTAGTCTTTGTGAGTTCTACAAATTTATTATTATATTCCATAAATGCTGATATAACAGTATTTAAGCTGAAGCTTTCAAGCCTCTGTGAGATATCCTTGATGAGACCATGTCTGAGTCTGAGAAGTTCAGGTGTCTCTGCAACATCCTTATCAGCATTATCAAGAACCATTGAATAGAATCTCTTGATGAATCTGGAAATACCATCGATTCCGGCATCATCCCAGATTGAATCAAGTTCAGGTGGTCCTACAAAAAGCTCATAGAGACGAAGTGTATCACAACCATAGTCGTTAACGATATCATCAGGTGAAACTATATTTCCAAGTGACTTACTCATCTTGGTAGGCTTGCCGGTCTCTCTGTCACGTCCGCATATCATACCCTGATTGAAGAGCTTTGTGAATGGTTCATCAAAGCCTACAACACCGATATCATAAAGGAACTTTGTATAGAATCTTGAATACAGAAGGTGAAGAACCGCATGCTCAACACCACCAATGTACATATCTACAGGGAGATACTTGTCAGCCTTCTCCTTAGATACAAGCTCATCGTTATTGTTAACGTCTACATATCTGAGGAAATACCATGATGATCC
>DOVL01000242.1 GCA_003520105.1 Lachnospiraceae bacterium
TGATTCGCGAAGCGGATCAAGAACAAAGCATGGCTTGTTTCTTGGTATGCGAAGCGGATCAAGTTAATTTTATCTTGACATGCCCCCATGAAATCATTATATTTGTATTCGGCAGTAAGAAATAACTAACCATATAATGATTTGTATCTTATCGGCGGATTTTATGCCCGATGTAAGGATATGTTAAAATAACAGGAAATGGAGAAAAACAGTGGCAAGACTCGGAAGAAATGACGCATGCTGGTGCGGAAGCGGTAAAAAATATAAAGCATGTCATGAAGAATTTGACAGAAAAATAGAAGTTTTCAGAAATCAGGGACATCTGGTTCCGGAGCACAGACTTATCAAGAACCCTATGCAGATTGCGAAGATCAAGGAAGCCTGCAAAGTTAATGTTGAGATTCTCGATACGGTTGCAGATAAGATATGTATCGGCATGAGCACAGAAGATATCAACAAAATAGTTAATGAGGTAACTTACAGGAATAACGCTATTCCTGCACCGCTTAATTATGAGGGCTTTCCTAAGTCAGTATGTACATCGATAAATGATGCGGTTTGCCACGGAATTCCGTCAGAGGACGAAATCCTTATGGATGGTGATATAATCAACGTTGACGTTTCAACCATACTTGATGGCTATTTTGCTGATTCTTCAAGAATGTTCATGATGGGAAATGTATCAGACGAAGACAGAAAGCTTGTTGAGGTTACAAAAGAAGCTATGATGAAGGGGCTTGAGCAGGTTAAGCCATGGACCTTCCTCGGAGATATGGGACAGGCTGTTAATGATCATGCCAAGGCTCACGGATATTCAGTTGTACGTGAGATTGGCGGTCATGGTGTCGGCCTTGAATTCCATGAAGAACCATGGGTAAGCTATGTAAGTAAAAAGGGCACTGAGATGCTTCTTGTGCCTGGAATGATCTTCACGATCGAACCGATGATAAATATGGGTGGTCCGGACATCTTCGTAGATGAAGAAAACGACTGGACAGTTTATACAGATGACGGCTCCAAATCAGCTCAGTGGGAGATCCAGGTTCTTGTAACCGAGGACGGCCACGAGGTTCTGAGCTGGTAATAATCACATTAAACACGAAAAAACAGTCAAGTACGAACTCGTACTTGACTGTTTTTTCGTGAATGAATAACCTTTATCTATACTGCGGATCAGTATCCGGAGTTATCTGCCATTTTATTTCATTATCTGCTGTGCCGATAAATACAGCCGTCTGATAACACTCTTCATCAATTGCAACAGTATATCTGTCAGCACCATAAGCTATAAAACGGATGGCTGCTTTAGATATATTATAGTTCATTTCAGTATTGAAATCACCGCCAGCCGGAACACCATTCCTCATCTCAATCACGCCATCCTTCGATACAGATGCTATGATGAGGTACTGCTTATCATTCCCGTCCTTATCTTTGGCAGTAATATATGCATCCTTAGCCGCTGCCTTTATAGCATTATTCACATCATTATAGGCATCTTCATTTGCAAGAGCTGTCTCAACAGCTACCCGAATATTTTGAGCGATCGTATTGTCATCTGCTGTAGCTGATTTATCAATATATTTTACTATTGCCGGAACAAAGCTTGTAATAACCGAGAAAGAGTATGCCTTTCCATTCATCAAAAATACCACGTCTGTTGTATCCTGTGTGTCAAGCTCAGTACCAGTATTATCTTTAACAGAAACCTTAATTGGAACAGAATAGAATTTATCTGCCAAATCGAGATAATTTGATATAAATTCAGCAGATGCATCATTCTCAAGACCAATTGACGACAGATATGCCGTGAAATCATCCGTTGTCATTTCCTTAGCATCACCGGTAATTTCAACGTTATATTGATACTCATCGTCATGCATTTCTCCCAAATAAAAGGCTATCCAGGACTTTAATGATTCACCGTCAGTTATATCACCTTCCGCAAGAAAGTCACCGGTAACTCTCGTCTTAATAAGAGTATATACTCCCTGCATAAGTCCATCAGGAACAGCATCCATCAATCCTGCCATATTTCCCGATTTATAAATATCAGCCAGCTTCTGAGTTGCCGCGATCACGACGTCATCTGAGGTCTTCTCTGTTGTTGCTTCCGTTACGGTATCGGATGACTGTTCACTGGCAGTCGTTTTATCATCGGAGGTGTCGTTTGTTGCAGCCGTAGTAAGCTCAGTCGTGCTTTCTGTTTTCACATTGCTAATTGTATGTGTTGTCCTTTCGGATGCATCATCCTTTTTGCTGCTGTCACCGCATGCCGAAAGAGATGTCATTGCCAGTGCGATTGCAGCTGCTACAGCTATTTTCTTGGAAAATATACTTATTTTTCTAAACATCTCAAATACCCTCCTGCAGATAATACCTATCTGTTAGCATACATCTTGTCGTAGTAATTCTGATACTCGCCGCTGATGATCTCTTCCCACCAGTCACGGTTGTCGAGATACCACTTGATAGTCTTCTTGATACCGTCTGCAAACTTTGTCTCAGGAAGCCAGCCCAGCTCGTTATGAATCTTGGTAGGATCGATGGCATATCTCATGTCATGGCCCTTACGATCTGTAACATATGTAATGAGGCTTTCAGGCTTACCGAGTTCCTTGCAGATAAGCTTAACGATATCAATATTCTTCATCTCATTATGTCCGCCGACATTGTAAACCTCGCCAACGGTTCCCTTATGGATGATAAGATCGATAGCCCTGCAGTGATCCTCAACATAGAGCCAGTCACGAACGTTAAGTCCCTCACCGTATACAGGAAGAGGCTTGTCATTCAAACAATTAGCGATCATGAGAGGTATCAGCTTCTCAGGAAAATGATACGGTCCATAGTTATTTGAACATCTTGAGATGGTCACAGGCAGACCGTAGGTTCTGTAATATGCCATTACAAGAAGGTCTGCGCCGGCCTTACTGCTGCTGTAAGGACTGCTTGTATGTATAGGTGTCTCCTCTGTGAAGAAGAGGTCAGGGCGATCAAGCGGAAGATCTCCGTAAACCTCGTC
>DOVL01000061.1 GCA_003520105.1 Lachnospiraceae bacterium
AATGCGGTAAGCTGCAGGGAGTATATATCAGGACTTGAGAAAAAATACATGTAAGGCAGGGTGGATATGAGTAAAAGTATTGATGAAAAGATAATGACATATTTTGATTTTCTGCTGGAAAACTCGACAGCTGAGGCTCCTATGTGGAATATCGAGAAGATCCTTGAGGGTACTCCGAACAAGTGGAATTATATAGATGGCTGTATGATCATAGCAGTACTGGCTCTGTATGAGATCACCGGAGATGAAAAGTATTTTAAGTTTGCAAAAGATTTCGTGGACTTTTTCGTAGAAGAAGACGGAAATATCAAGACCTATAGGGTTGAAGAATATAATCTGGACAATGTGAATCCGGCAAGAAATCTCTTTTATTTCTATGACAAGACCGGAGACGAGAAGTATAAAAAGGCAATTGAGCTTGTAAGAAGTCAGCTTGAAAATATGCCGCGTACCAACGAGGGCAATTTCTGGCATAAGAAGATATATCCGTATCAGGTATGGCTTGACGGACTCTTCATGGCGCAGCCGTTCTACATGATGTACGAAACGAAATTCAATCGTATGGAGAAGTGTCTCGACAGTATTCATCAGTTTGAAAATGTCGTAAGGCTCATGAAGGATCCGAATACCGGACTGTATTATCATGGCTACGATGAGAGTAGAGCTATGTACTGGGCTGACAAGGATACAGGCTGCAGTAAGAATTTCTGGCTTCGTGCTATCGGATGGTTCGCTGTTGCACTTGTTGATACAGCTGAAAGTACAGATGAGAGACTGTATTATGAATTCCAATATCTCCAGAATATTCTGAAAGACTTGATCGATGCTCTGGAAAAATACCAGGATGAGAGTGGAATGTTCTGGCAGGTTGTTGACAAGCCGGGTGTTCCGGGTAATTATCTTGAAACCTCGGGCACAGCACTTGTAGCATATGCCATTCTTAAAGGTGTCAGACTTGGATATCTTCCGAAGAAATATGAGAAGATGGGACTGGACGCTTTTTATGGTATAGTTGATAAATATCTTGTTATAGATGATGACGGAAAGCTTGGACTTGATGGTATCTGTCTTGTTGCAGGACTTGGAGGTCCGAATAAGAGAGACGGATCAATGGAATACTATTTCAGTGAGCCGGTTGTGAAGAATGAGGCCAAAGGCGTAGCGCCGTTCCTGCTCGCATATACAGAGATCTTAAGGAGAAGAGACTGAACATGAAAATACGGGTTGCAGGTCTGTTTAACAGGAGCATTACCATTGAACTGGATAATAATAAGCCTTACAGCATGGATAAGCCGTGCACTTATTACCTGAACGGTAATAAGGTCAAGGAGTCTGATCGTAATGTAAATACTATAGATGGGCTGACACCGGATATGGATTACATGCTTAAGGTCTGTGGTGAGGATTTCTGTGAGGAAATATCCTTCCACACAAAGAGGGAGCTATGTTGTATAGATGTTCGCAGCATCGGTGCAAAGGGCGACGGTGTCAGTAATGATACAGCATTTCTTCAGGCGGCTATCAGTGCCTGCCCTGAAGGAGGAACTGTTCATATAACAGAGGGAACATATCTTTCGGCACCGCTCTTTTTGAAGAGTAATATCACGATCTGGCTCGATGAGGATGCGGTACTCCTTGGTGATCCGGATAGAAATCATTATCCGGTGCTTCCGGGTATGGTCAAAGAGGAATACGGCTTCTCAAAGGAGATCAGTCTTGCTTCGTGGGAGGGAAATCCTATCAGCACCTTTGCGTCCCTTATCACGGGTATCGGCGTATCGAATGTTGATTTCATAGGAAGAGGCATCATTGATGGAAATGCAGCTGCTTCAGACTGGTGGGATAACGTATCGAAGAAAAGAGGCGCGTGGAGACCTAAGACTGTATTTTTGAATAGCTGCAGTAATATAAGATTTCAGGGTGTTACGATAAAGAATTCTCCTTCATGGACAGTTCATCCTTATTATTCGGATAAGGTTTCGTTCTATGATATGGATATTACAAATCCTGATAATTCGCCAAATACAGACGGTTTTGATCCGGAAAGCTGTACAGATGTGGAGATAATCGGTGTCAGAATATCTGTCGGTGACGACTGCATCGCCATTAAGAGTGGCAAGATGTATATGGGAATAAATCATAATAAGCCGGCGGATAATATTGTGATAAGAAACTGCAGACTGGAGCACGGACATGGTTCGGTGACGGTGGGCAGTGAGGTGGCGAGCGGCGTTTCCCGCATAAATATCAGTAGATGTCTTTTCGTTGAAACTGACAGAGGGCTCAGGATCAAAACAAGACGCGGCAGAGGCGAGAGGAGCGTGATAGATGACGTTAACCTCAGCGACATCCGTATGGAGAATGTAAGGATGCCTTTCACCGTGAATATGTTTTATTTCTGTGATCCTGATGGACATACGAGCTACGTTCAGGATCAGGAGCCAAGACCTGTTGACGAGAGAACTCCAAGGATAGGCAGGATATCGGCAAAAAATATCACCTGCACGGGAGTAAATGCATCGCTTGTATGCGCTTATGGACTTCCGGAGAGGCCGATCGAAGAGCTGATATTTGAAAATATAGATGCAGAGTTCTTGCCGGAGGCAGAGAGAAAGGCTGAATGCCCTATCATGATGGACGGTTTCGAGAAGATGAACGGTAGATCCATTTATCTGAGAAATGCCCGAAAGATAACGATAAACAATGTAAATATAAAGGGTGCGGCTAACAGTGCACCTGAGCTTATAGACGTTGCAGAAGAGAATATAAAGGGACTTTCATATGCAGAAGTTTGATCTTATAACACTCGGAGAGATAATGCTCCGTTTATCACCACCGGGCTATGAGAGAATGTCGCGTGGTGAAATATTTGATAAGAGAGCCGGAGGCTCTGAATTAAATGTGGCTGCAGGAGCTGCTCTCCTGGGGCTTAGAACAGGTGTGATCTCAAAGCTTCCTCAGAACGATCTCGGAACCTTTATTAAAAACCGTATCAGATTTGAGGGTGTTTCTGATGACTACCTGATATATGACGATACGGAAGATGCAAGACTTGGAATATATTACTATGAATATGGCGCAGCACCGAGAAAGCCGTCGATCATTTATGACAGAAAGAATTCTTCCTTTACGAAGATAGACCTTTCGGAGATCCCTGAGGAGATATATTCTTCAACCAGAATGTTCCACACCAGTGGAATAACGCTGGCTCTCTGTGAGAAGTCAAGAGAGGTTGCGCTCAGCCTTATCAAGAGGTTTAAGGAAGCCGGCGCGCTTATTTCCTTTGATGTGAACTACCGTGCTAATCTCTGGACTGAGGAAGAGGCGAGAGAGACCATCGAGAAGATACTTCCTTACATTGATGTCCTCTTTGTTTCTGAAGAAACAAGCCGCAGGATGATGCAGCGGGAGGGCGAACTTGAGGATATTATGAAGGGTTATGTTTCGGACTACAATGTCAAACTGGTATGCACCACCAGAAGAACAGTTAAAAGTCCGAAGAAGCATGACTTCACATCAATAATCTACAGCGCTGATACTGACAAGTTCTACACCGAAAAACCATATACCGATATCGACGTTATCGACAGGATCGGTTCGGGTGATGCCTATGTTTCAGGCGTGCTGTATGGTTATCTGAAATACGATGATCCATTCATGGCACTTCAGTATGGTAATGCTACTTCAAGCGTTAAAAATACAATTCCGGGAGATCTGCCGGCAAGTGACAGCAAAGAGATAGATGGCATAATCAGTAATCATAATGCGGTCGGAGCTGTCAGCGAGCTTAACAGGTAATCATGTAAGTAGATTTTCCGACAACTGTGGAATATGAATAGGAACAATTTCCCGCAAACCCTTGTAAATAAAGGGTTTGCGGGATTTTTTGAAATCTATGACCGCAGTCAAATATTTCCGGTGGTGGAAATATTTGACTGCGGTCAATTTCTTTTAATTGCAGATGCGAAGCAGCGCGGATTATTAATCGTCTCAAAAATCAATCAAAAATTGAAAAAACAGAAGAATTAAATTATAATATAGTAAGATTTTATATCAGATTCCAATACGAGGTAGATTATTATGGATGAGCAGAAGGTAATAAAGTCAAACCCCAAAGCCCTTATACCTATTGTGCTGTTTCTTGTTTTATATCTTGGAAACGGAATTTACTTTGAGTATATAGACCATTCCGAGGGACGGATGGGCTTTTATGTTGTGTCTGTGGTGCTTGCGTTTTCAGTGGCGCTTATAGCAGCATTTCTGCAGAACAGAAAACTCAGCTTTGAAGAGAAAATACATATCTGCGCTAAAGGGATAGGCGATGATAATATCGTTATCATGCTCTTTATTTTCCTGATGGCAGGAGCCTTCAGCGGTATAGCAGGCAAGGCAGGCGGCGCTTCAAGTACGGCAAACCTGCTTCTGTCGATCATTCCGGCAAGATTTGCCGTTCCGGGGCTATTTATCATAGCCTGCCTTATCTCGATGGCGATGGGAACAAGTGTCGGAACTATATCAGTCATCGCTCCGATTGCTGTATCGGTCGCAGAAAACGGAAAACTTTCTCTGCCGCTGTGTGTAGGTGTTGTTGTAGGCGGTGCAATGTTCGGTGACAATCTTTCATTTATTTCAGACACCACTATTGCCGCAACAAAAACTCAGGGCGTGGAGATGAAGGATAAGTTCAGGACAAATATTAAGCTCGCACTTCCGGCGGCTCTCATAACTCTGACTATTCTTCTTGTTTATGCATTTAATAATAAGGGTGTTGACGTCGGAAGCTTTGATTATGATATAATTCAGGCGCTTCCGTATTTTATAGTTCTTATTATGTCGGTGATCGGAATAAATGTATTTGTTGTTCTGATCACAGGTATCCTCCTTTTCATAGGAGCGGGTATAGTAACCGGATCACTGACTTATGACACTGCACTTTCCTCTATGGGAAGCGGTATGTCAGGAATGTTTGAAACTATGATCGTTACAATACTCGTTGCTTCGATTGCTTCTCTCATGAAGGAGAACGGAGGCTTTGAGGCGATACTCTCATTTATCAGAAAGACTGCAAAGGGCAGAAGAGGCGGTATGGCAGGCATCGCACTGCTTACGGCATTTATGGATATTGCTACCGCAAATAATACGGTTGCAATAGTTATCGCGGCACCAATCGCGAAGGACATAAGTACTGAATACGGTGTTGATCCGAAAAATACAGCATCCCTTCTTGACACCTGCTCATGTATTATGCAGGGAATAATTCCTTACGGTGCGCAGCTTCTGATCGCGTCCGGAATAGCAGGGGTGACCAGCATGTCTATAATACCGTTTCTGTTCTATCCGTTTATCCTTTCGGTTTTTGTGATCATTTCTATTGTTATTCAGAAAAAAGGTAGTAAATAATATGAATAGTAAAGCAGAAAAAATCAGAGAGAGGACCATTGTTAAAACCAGTATTATCGGTATCATAACAAATGTTTTCCTTGCTGGATTTAAAGCGGTTATCGGGCTCCTCAGTAATTCGATTGCCATAGTCATGGATGCTGTTAATAATATTTCCGATGCCGGAAGCTCCATTATTACGATCATAGGAACAAAGCTTGCAGGGCGTGAACCGGATAAGAAGCATCCCTTCGGATACGGACGTATCGAATATCTGAGTGCGATGGTCATATCGGTCATCATACTGTATGCCGGTGTAACGTCACTTGTGGAATCCGTCAAGAAGATCATTAATCCGGATACTCCGGACTATTCGACAGTTTCACTGATAATTGTCGGAGTCGCTGTAGTGGTGAAAATAGTTCTCGGAAGATATGTAAAGTCGGTCGGAAAGAAAGTCAATTCCGCATCACTTGTGAATTCCGGAGAGGATGCCACACTTGATTCAGTCATTTCTGCATCCACACTTCTTGCTGCAATAATATTTATGATAACGGATGTATCACTGGAGGCATGGCTGGGCGCAGTCATTTCGCTGGTCATCATTAAGTCCGGCTTTGAAATGCTGAAGGATACAGTGTCACAGATTCTTGGAGAACGAAATGATCCTGATCTGACAAACAGTATCAAAGAAACCGTAAGAGAATTTCCGGATGTGCAGGGAGCCTATGATCTGGTGCTGAATAATTACGGGCCTGATACCTGGAATGGTTCTATCCATATCGAGGTGCCGGATACATATACTGCAAGTCAGCTTGATAAGCTCATAAGAAAGATTCAGGAAACGGTATATCTGAAATACAGAGTAGTTCTGACTGCAATAGGAGTCTATTCGGTGAATACCAAGGATACTGAAATCATGGAAGCAGAGAAGAGTATCCGTGAGATAGTCCTGGCGCATCAGCATGTACTTCAGATGCATGGTTTCTATATGGATAAAGAGGAGAAGAGCATGCGATTTGACATAGTTGTAAGCTTTAATGCCGGAGACAGGAGGGCTGTTTATCAGGCTGTAACGGCGGATGTACAGAAGGCATTTCCTGATTATAAGGTGCAGCTTTCCATGGATACGGATTTTTCCGAAGTATAATAACAAGCCATGCTCTGTTTTTAATCTTGTGGATATATTTGAGAGGTCCAGAGCCGTAAAATAATAAGCGTTTATTTAATACAAATAACAAGGAGACCATGCTTCAGAAGATCAACAGAGCTTTAAAATAGAGAGGGTTATGAAAATGAAGAAGAAAATCAGAACACCAAGGGAGATGCTCAGTTCATTCAGCTGGGTATATGTAGTGGCTGCTGCTTTTTTTTATGATTTATTTATGAGCATGTCGTAGGTTACACCGTATTTTTCGGCAATATCCCTTGCGTAGGAGGAGCCTTCAGGCTGTGCCAGAGCCACCTTGAAGGAACGCTTGCCATCCTCAGTTCGCATGATGAGTGAGGCAGCTCCTGCTTCGGTGCTTTCACGGGTGAGTTCCTCGGCGTCTTTTCCCAGTTTGTGCATATGAGTATTGTAGATCGTTCGAACTGATTTGGTCAGGATTGCTTTTACGGAATCCTTTGCGATGTAGTAGCCCTCCTCAAATGAAGTTGTGGAGAAGGTCTCATTCAGCAGCAGGAGGCTCTTATCGGTCGATTGAGAGAATATTTCCTTGAAACGAACGCATTCCTCTCCAAGTCTTCCCAAATCCATAGTCTTATCCTCGTCCGCCGGAAAGTGGGTGAAAATACAGTCACAAGGAACGTAGTTAAAACTCTCTGCCGGGACAAAAAGTCCGCCCTGTGCCAGAACAAACAGCTGGCCGACAGCCTGAGTTATCGTGGTCTTGCCGCCGCGGTTTGCTCCGGTAAGAATATATACGGTATGCTTCTTATCGAAGGTCAGATCATTGGAAACAATCTCACCGACATTCTCCATATTTATGGCGAGCTTCAGGTTGTAGAAGCCCTTAGCCGTCATGGAAGTATCATCTGCAGTTTCCGGCTGTGCCTCGCAGAACACACAGCCTTTTTCCATCAGACTGCCGATAAACTCCGCACATCTGATGTAATATTTAAACTCCGGTACCAATCCGGAAACATTTACTATTGCAACATCCGCGTATTTGGTAAGTGTATCTCTAAGCTTCTTCACAAGAGAACCAAGCATTTTGTTCACAACGTCACCCAGGTAGAAGGTTGAATTGGCTGCGCCACCATCAGCCGGAGTATTCACGATCGTAGACATAGATCTTGCGTTGGTTCCGAAGGAAGACTGAACAGCAGCCTGATCCTTCATGAAATCGATGAAGCTGCGCTTTCCCTCAGTATCAATAAGTTGATAATGCATATCACCGTCCCAGTCCGCGGTTTCGCGGAGCTTATCTTTGGCAGCGATCGCATCGGCAAAATTACTGACTATACCGGACTTTTTGAACGGCTTTTTATTGACAGAGACCAGTCCTATGCTGACGGCTTCAAAGCGCTCATTGACATTGATGCCGAGAGTAATACTCTGTACGTCAGATGCTTTCATTTTCAGTGCGGCGATGTCCTTCTTCATTTCTGCAAAGTAAGCATCCCCATAAAGCTCGTCGATGTAATCTCGAAGGCTGATGAGTCCTTCGGCCTGAATCCGATCATCGGATAAGCAGTCACGCAGGGTTTCAACGATCTTGATGTAGTCATCCAGCTCATCGAGTCGGTGAAAGAGATGCCACAATCCGATTTCCTCATCGGAGGTCTTGTGTATACCTGAAAAATCGTTCATAAACTGGAGCTTGTCGAACAGCTGCAGCATATTTTCTCTCAGTTCCGGCAGCCGAAAAATATCTGCGAAGATCTGACGGCGATAAGCAGCGACGCTCGCATCATCCGTTATCTCCGAAAGTACATTTATGATCATACGACGTTCCTTCGCGTCGCCCGATACTGCCTCACAAAAACTCTCCAGACCAAGATCATGCAACACCTGGTCCGGAAGTCTGCGGTATTTAGTTCCTGTGCCGACAGGCTGTAACAGACTGAATCCGGTTCGTTGATTCATAGGCACAAGTCACCTCCTTTATATATAGTATTATGCTAAACCCTACAACTAAAGTCAATCGGCAGTTGCATCTATTCAGCACTCTATCCAAAACGCAAATACAGGTAAACACAAAATTGTCGTTTACTGCCAAAACAGCGCCCTATTTTCGTGAGTTTCGTTAATTGATTTTCTTTATTATAAATAATAATCTAAAGATGGAGCATAAATGACAGTGGAATACTATATTATGAGGATTATTTTATGAGCGATCTTTGCAGAATGGTTGAAGTAGACGGAGTACCTGCTAAGGACAGGTACAACATTTTGAAGACTAAAGGGATCAATACTATTTTCAGCAGTATTGATATGACTGATGGCATTTATGACAGAGCTGAAGCATTAGTAACGATGGGAAGCGATATTCATTCGCTTGGACTTAAATGGTGCGCAAACCTTGCACTTTCTGATCTGTATCAGGGAGTAATCGCTGAGGTTGGAGCAGACAACAGGATGTTTGTAAGAAAGGCTGAAAGAGCAGGATTTGAAAATGTTCATAAGCTCTTTACCATGCTTGCAGGAGCCGGTGCAGCACCGGATTACGTACAGATTGAGATTGAAACCTATAATAAGATCAACGGAATATCACTCAGCTTTGAGGAGCAGACCAGAATGATCAACGCACTTATCAATGCAGCAAAGGCTGCCTGCTCGGATAGTAAGATCGTTCTTGCCACAGAGGACAGTACTGATAATGAGAAGGTTAAGAAGTGGTTTAGTCGTTTTCAGGTTTCAGGCGGAAAGCAGTTTGATATTATTTCTCTCAAGTACGACATCAATGCTGAAACATTCTATGATCTCAGCTGCAACATGAGCGATCTGTCAAGAAGATTTGAGGCTGATATACTGATTGATATTTCAGGTCAGGATGATATTTACTCAGCTGATATTTCCCTGGAAGATATCGACAGTGCTATAGCAATCGTACCATTCGACAGAGGTCTCGGAACTGTTTATTCGGATGAAATGCTTGCCAAAGCAAATATGGTAGCGTAATATTAAGAACGTAGCGAGTTGATAACGCAGCGAAAAGTATATATTAACGGCATATCATGTCACGTAAAAAATATGCTTTTTGTACTGCCGGGCAACATAAAAAAGTTTGCTGTAATATTCGGCAACGTTCAGATAATACGAGATCATGACAGATTATATGACAGAAATAAACAACTTAGAAATACCGGAGCTTGCGGTTTATAAGGAGAGGAGCGAGATTCAGCTCCTCCATATAAACGAGCCTGCTGCCGGTATTTTTATTTGCGAAAGCGCCAAGGTTATCAAGAGAGCTTTGCATGCAGGCTACGAACCGATTTCGGTACTCACATCAATAGGGGACCCGAATGAAGAGGTTAGAGGGATTTTTGAATTATGTAAGAATGTACCGATATATTATGGCAGTGATGATGTCCTAAGAGAGATCGCGGGATATGCATTGACAGGCGGCATACTTTCTGCAATGAAGCGAAAGACGCTTCCGGATATTTCCGATGTGATCAGAGATAAGAAGCTGATCGCTGTACTTGAAAATGTCCAGAATCCTACGAATGTCGGATCGATATTTCGCTCGGCCGCTGCGATGGGGGTTGAAGCAGTCATCCTCACTTCTGACTCTTCGGATCCGCTGTACAGGA
>DOVL01000095.1 GCA_003520105.1 Lachnospiraceae bacterium
TGATCATACCGATAGCCATCTCATCAGCGATGATACCGGAAATAGTTGTTGCCTTGGTATCACCCGGAATAGCTATCATATCAAGACCCACTGAACAAACGCATGTCATCGCCTCAAGCTTCTCAATCGTAAGTGCGCCCTTCTCGGCAGCCTCGATCATACCTGCATCCTCACTGACAGGGATGAATGCACCTGAAAGTCCTCCAACATATGAAGAAGCCATAATACCGCCCTTCTTAACCTGATCATTAAGAAGCGCAAGTGCAGCTGTTGTTCCCGGTGCACCGGCATATTCCACACCGATCTCATGAAGGATATCTGCAACCGAATCACCTACAGCCGGTGTAGGAGCCAGTGAAAGATCTACAATACCGAAAGGTACACCGAGTCTCTTTGATGCTTCTCTTGCAACAAGCTGACCAACTCTTGTGATCTTAAATGCAGTTTTCTTGATAGTCTCGCAGAGCACCTCAAAGCTTTCGCCTCTAACCTCTTCAAGAGCTGTCTTAACAACTCCCGGACCTGAAACTCCGACATTTATAATTCTGTCAGCCTCGGTTACGCCATGGAAAGCTCCTGCCATAAACGGATTATCATCAGGAGCATTGCAAAATACAACAAACTTTGCGCAGCCGATGGAACCGTTATCAGCTGTCAGTTCAGCAGCTTCTCTTATCTTCTCACCGATAAGTTTAACCGCATCCATATTTATTCCTGTTTTTGTCGATCCGCAGTTAACAGAGCTGCAAACTACATTTGTCTCTGCAAGAGCCTTCGGAATTGATTCAATAAGCAGCTTGTCAGCAGGTGTCATTCCCTTACTTACAAGTGCAGAATAACCGCCGATGAAATTAACGCCAACCTCGGCAGCGGCTCTGTCGAGTGTTTTAGCGATCATAACAAAATCATCTGTGGTCTTACAAACAGAACCACCAACTATAGCGATCGGTGTAACCGAAATTCTCTTATGAACTATTGGAATTCCGTACATTTTAGTGATCTCGTCACCTGTACGAACAAGATCCTTAGCACTTTCTGTTATCTTCTTATATATTTTATCGCAGGTTTCTTCAACATCCTTACCTACGCAGTCAAGCAGACTGATACCCATGGTGATCGTTCTGACATCCAGGTTCATCCTGCTGACCATATTATTTGTTTCTAAAACTTCATTTAATGTTATCATGTTTATCTCCATTTCAAATACGTATTTACAGATCACGCATTATCATTTAATTCCGTCTAATCCCAATATATCATTAAATACGATGCATAACATCAAATATTTCTTCCTTCTGTGCCTTGATCTCAACACCGATCTCATGACCAACGGAAGCAAGTTCTGACGCAAGCTCATCATGCGATTTGATCGATCCGGAAGCATCTACAAGCATCATCATGTTAAAATACCCCTGCATGGTAGTCTGTGTGATATCACAGATATTGATATTATTGCTTGCAAGATAAGTACAAACCTTAGCTATGATTCCTACTGTGTCCTTACCTATAACCGTTATTACTGTTCTGTTCATAAAAACTTCCTCCGTAAAATATTTCATTACTTGAATTTATAAGTAGCACCTGATGAAAGCGGTGTTATTTATCTACATTAAAATACTATGACAACTCATACAGACTGTCAGGCTTGTCTCGAAAGGCAGTATGTAGATCAAAATCCTTCACGTCATTAGTGAAAGGATTGTCAGAAATCTCGCACTTTACAGCCTCATAAGCAAGCTCAGGCAGATTGTTTTCTTTACTCAGATGACCAAGTATTATTGTTTTGATATGGTCATTCAGGAGACGCTTAATGAATCTTCCCGACGCCTCATTTGAGAGATGTCCTCTCTCTCCGAGTATTCTTCTCTTGAGTGCATAGGAATAAGGTCCGACCTCAAGCATCCTTATATCGTGATTGGCCTCTATCAGGAGTATATCACTGTCTGCAAGACATTTCACCAGGTAATCATTAAAATCTCCGAGATCTGTTGCAACCGATACCTTGTTTTTTCCGTCTTCAAAGGAAAAACAAACCGGTTCATAGGCATCATGCCAGATAGAATGCGGTTCTATGGTCAGATCACCAACCTTAAAATCCACATCACTGCTTATTGTCTTAAACAGCCCCTGATCAATCTTACCAAGCGAAGTAACTTCACTTATACCTTTAACCGTCCCTGAAGTGGCATATATAGGCATTCCATATTTTCTGGCCAGTACACCCAGACCCTTGATGTGATCACTATGCTCGTGAGTTACTACAATGGCATCCAGATCAGCTCCGGTCATTCCTACGGTTCTGAGCCCTTCCTCAATTTTCTTCATACTGAGTCCGGCATCTATAAGAACTGCCGTATCATCAGTACAAACAAGACTTGAATTGCCACTGCTTCCACTGGCTATATTCATGAATTTCATGTTTTTACCACCATTCTGAATTATTCTATCGCTTCGTAAAAGTCAGATTATCACGAAACAGCTCTTCGTATCTCTCGTTACCACCCGGCTGAAGAGTTATGATGCTTTTTCTGAAAGAATCATATTTTTCTATATCTCCTGTTATCGCGAGTTTCTCAGCCGCCATAAGAGATGTATTTCCTGCAACAACAGCCTTACATAAAAGCTTTGAGGGCAGGAGTCCGATAGTTTCCGCATCCGAAAGTGACAGATAGAAGCCAAAACCTCCTGCGATATATAGCTTCTTTATATCGTCCATGGAAATATCCGACTGTTCAATAAGAAATACGGCAGATGCGTAAATTGCTGCCGTTGCAAGCTGAATCTCTCTTATAATTCTTGCATCAAGGTGCAGCTTTGTTCCCGAGATAGTTATATCTCTTCCGTTCTGTATAAAATCATCATCAAGCACAAGGTTTCTGTCAAGTTCTCCACGTTTCAGCAAATACGCGATTGCGGAAAGCGTTGTTTTGCCATAAATCTTTGAAGCTCGGGTACTGTTCTCAAATGCAGGTCCGCAGGCAGCAGAAAGTGCAAGCATACGAGTTCCGTCATTAAGAAGCATTTCTCCGTTAGTACCGAGATCGATAAGCATCTCTCCGGCAACTAGGCTCATACCGGATGAATCACCGGTTGTTTCGTTATTTAGCCAATGGATAAACATAGCACCGGCAGCACTGTCAGCTCCGATAAATGCTGAAGCCCCCGGAAGAACATGGCAGGTAATATTTCCGTTAAGAGTAATAATACTCTCCTCATTAAAAGGCATATCAAAAGGAGCCTTGCCAAGACTCGTTATATTCTTACCGAGTATTATAGAGGCCATGGCTGTATTAGCAGTGATCACCGCTCTGTCGATCACGTTCTGCCTTTTATCCTTATCTGTAAGGCATGTCTGATCAACCTCATCATCATCATCATCATCATCATCTGCTGCTGATTCGCTACTCGATAGATCCAGCTTTCCTATCATACTGCTTATGGATCCTTCAATAGCCTCAATGATGCATGTCCTCATATTTGCGAGGTTATCGCCTCTTTCGGACAGAGTTATCCTGGAGATTACATCCGAACCAAATCTGCTCTGCGGATTAAGAAAACCGTCTTTAATTATTACTCTGTTTTCCTCATCAATTAAGGAAACTGCCACCGTTGTAGTACCTACATCGATGGCAGCAAATATCTTATTCCCCATTAAAATATTGCCTTTGGTGTTTTCTCAAGAGGTCTGTAACCTGATTTCTCAAGCCTCTTCATTATCTTTTCCTTATGCTCAGGTCCGAAAGCTTCCATGGTGATAACAAGCTCAACAGCAGAATTTCTGTTAAGAGAAATAAACTGATTATGATCAAGCTTGATTATATTACCCTGCTCTTCGGCTATAATACTTGAAACTTTAACAAGTTCGCCCGGCTTATCCGGAAGAAGAACAGAAACTGTAAATATTCTGCTTCTTGCGAAAAGTCCGTGCTGAACAACAGATGAAAGTGTGATGACATCCATATTTCCGCCGGAAAGGATACTTACAACCTTCTTATCCTCAGCCTTAAGATGTTTTAAAGCAGCAACTGTAAGAAGTCCGCTGTTCTCAACTATCATCTTGTGATTCTCTATCATATCAAGGAATGCAACGATGAGCTCGCTGTCCTCAACTGTTATTATCTCATCAATATTTTCCTTGATGTATGGGAAAATAACGCTTCCCGGAGTTTTTACTGCTGTACCGTCAGCAATTGTATTTACAACAGGAAGGGTTGTAACCTCACCCTTCTCAAGAGAAGCCTTCATGCAGCTTGCTCCTGCAGGCTCAACACCGATAACCTTGATATTTGGATTAAGCATCTTCGCAAGGGTTGAAACACCTGTTGCAAGTCCGCCACCGCCGATTGGTACAAGGATTATATCCACAAAAGGAAGATCCTTAAGGATCTCCATGGCAACCGTACTCTGTCCTGTGGCAACCTCAAGATCATCAAATGGATGGATGAATGTATATCCTTCTTCCTCAGCAAGTGACAGAGCATATTCGCAGGACTCATCATATACATCGCCCTTAAGAATAACCTCTGCACCGAGAGATTTTGTTCTGTTAACCTTTATAAGCGGTGTTGATGTAGGCATTACAATGATTGCCTTACATCCATACTCTCTTGCTGCGTAAGCAACACCCTGAGCATGATTACCCGCTGATGCGGTTATAAGTCCTCTGCCTCTCTCGATATCCGACAGCTGACTGGTTTTATAATAAGCTCCTCTTATCTTGTATGCACCTGTAAGCTGCATATTCTCAGGTTTGAGGAAAACCTTATTTCCGGTCATCTTGCTGAAATACTCGCTTTCGATAAGGCCGGTATTTCTAGCAACCTTTGAAACTATATTGTATGCTTCCTCGCACTTCTCGAGGGTGATTTTCTCCATCATATACTCTTCCTCTGTTATTATATTAAACATATTTATATACAGAAAAATATACCCATTCGGTTGTAGATAAAATACGCCCTCATGGGTATATTTTTCTGTATCTCAGTATACCTCTATTCTATTATAAACTATATTATTTAACAGCAATATATCTCCCTCATATGTAGTAGAAATACTCACTCAGCACACATATTACTGTTTATTACATGACTAATTAATATCGAACAGGTCATCGTCCCTTTCGAGGCCTTCGCCAGCTTCGACAAGCCTCTCTACGTCAGACATTTCAGACTCAACACTGAAGTCTGCAAAGAGAGCTGTAATAAACTGACTAGGATTGAATTTCTGAAGGTCGTCGATCTTCTCTCCGATACCAATATATTTTACAGGTACCGAAAGCTCTGACTGAATAGCTATCGCAATACCGCCCTTAGCTGTACCGTCAAGCTTTGTGATGATAATACCGTCAATCTCGGATACGGTTGAGAACTGTCTAGCCTGCTCAAGAGCATTCTGGCCTGTTGTACCGTCAAGAACGATAAGTGTCTCAACAGTTGCTTCAGGATATTCCTTACCGATGATCCTTCTCATCTTGGCAAGTTCGTCCATAAGACCCTTTTTGTTATGAAGACGTCCTGCAGTATCAACAAGAAGTATATCTGTATTTCTTGCCTTGGCAGCAGAAACTGCATCGTAAACAACAGCTGAAGGATCAGAACCCTCGCTCTGTGCGATTATATCAACCTCTGCACGATCTGCCCAGGTCTTAAGCTGATCGATTGCTGCAGCTCTGAAGGTATCGGCAGCGGCGATAAGAACCTTCTTGCCTCTCTTCTTGTACTGTGCGGCAAGCTTTCCGATTGAAGTAGTCTTACCTACACCGTTAACTCCTATAACAAATATAACCGATTTCTTCTCTTCGAAATCATATTCGCTGTCATCGACATCCATCTGATCACGGAGACTGTTTATGATAAGTTCCTTGCACTGAGCAGCGTCCTTGATCTTAAGCTCCTTAACCTTGGCCTTAACATCATCGATAACCTTCTCCGATGTCTCATATCCCATATCAGCCATTACAAGAGTTTCCTCAAGCTGATCATAGAAATCATCATCTATCTCATTGGCTTTAAAGAGATTGCTGAAGCTTTTTGAGATGCTCGTTCTGGTCTTGCTGAGACCTTCCTTCAGTTTCTGAAAAAATCCCATATACTGTTAACCTCCTGTTTAGTCATCAAGCTTATCTTCGATAAGATTTACGGAAACAAGTGTGGAAACACCCTTTTCCTGCATGGTAATACCATATAATATGTCTGCAGACTCCATCGTACCTCTTCTGTGAGTGATCACTATGAACTGAGTATCCTTTGAAAGTCTGTCCAGATATTTTGCAAAACGCTTAACATTTGAATCATCAAGAGCCGCCTCGATCTCATCAAGGAGACAGAATGGCGACGGCTTAAGACTCTGAATTGCAAAAAGGAGTGCGATTGCCGTAAGACTCTTCTCTCCACCGGAAAGCTGCATCATGTTCTGAAGCTTCTTTCCCGGCGGCTGAGCATTGATGATGATACCTGATTCAAGAATATCATCCTCATCAACCAGTGAAAGTGTTGCCTTACCGCCACCGAAGAGTTCTTTGAATACCTTGTTGAACATCTCCATGATATCCTTGAATCTCTCGGTAAATGTCTCCTTCATAGCCTTCTCAAGCTCGGCGATGATATTTCTGAGGTTGTCCTCAGCCTTAACGATATCATCTCTCTGAGCCGTAAGGAATTCATACCTCTCGGAAACCTCTTTATATTCCTCGATAGCATTTACATTTACATCACCGAGGGCTCTGATCTCAGTCTTGAGAGCTGAAATCTCCTTCTTAAGCGTAGTCCTGCTCTTTTCCTCGCCGGTCTTCGGAAGTGCCTGCGCAGACTGATATGTGAGCTCGTATTCCTCCCACATATAGTTAATCTGGGCATCTTTCTTCTCAGTGATTTTCTCAATAGTACCGTTCAGGGTAAATATAGCCTTGTCCAGTCTGTTGATTTCCTGAGAAAGCTCCTCACGACGGTTAAGGAATTCCTTATGCTTTTTATTTATATTTTCTTTTTCCTCTAACTGCTTTGTAAGAAGAACGCCCTTCTCAACGATGGTCTTCTCGTTCTTCTTCCTCTGCTCGGTAAGATTCTTGATCTTCTCGCTGAAGGACGCTTCATTGGAACCTGCCTCATCGAGACGTCTTCTGTATGAATCAGCCTCATCCTCAGTTCTTTCAATATCACCCTCAACACGTTCTATATTCTGATCAACAAAGCTGAACTGCTGTTTGATGCTTCCGGCCTTGAGAGAAAGTGATGCATATTCCTCATCACGAAGTTTCTTCTCATTTTTCAGATCCTCAAGCTTTTTCTCGAATCCGGCAATATTAAGCTTTCTCTCTTCAATAGCATTTTCCTTCTGCTTTCCTTCATCAAAGAGTTCATCTTTATTTACATTAATATCCTTGATCTGCTCGTCGAGCTCAAGGTTTTCCTTCTGGATAGATTCAAAAAGCTGAAGTGTTTCTTCAAGGCTTCTTGAAGAATTCTCAAAGTTGATACGAAGAGTATTTTCCTCGATACCCTGTCTCTGAATAACCTGATTCAGTCTGTCTCTCTCTTCCTTGAGAGACTCTCTCTTCATGAGGAGCTCAGTTTCTTTCTGCTTAGCCTTCTGAAGCGAAGTACTTGCCTTCTTGATATCCTCAATAAGCTGATCGAGTTCTCTCTTACGTCCAAGCAGGTTGCTCTGGTTCTTGAAGGTACCACCTGTCATCGATCCGCCCGGATTGATGAGTTCGCCCTCAAGAGTTACAAGTCTGAGTGACTGCTTATACTTTGCGGCAAGCTTGGTAGCATTGTCGATAGTATCAACAACGATAGTTCTTCCAATAAGGTTATCAACGATATTCTGATATTTCCCGTCAACCTTGACAAGCTTTGAAGCAAGTCCTATAACGCCTTTTTCCTTAAGCGCATCAGGATCGACACTTCCTCTGGTAACAATACTTGATGCAGGGAGAAATGTAGCTCTGCCGGCCTTATTCTCTTTAAGGAAACGTATCATCTTCTTAGCCGTTTCTTCAGTATCGGTAACGATGTTCTGAATATTTCCGCCAAGAGCTGTTTCAATTGCAATCTCGTAATCCTTATCAACCTTAACGATATCGGCAACAACACCGATGATGCCCGGATTTCTGTCCTTCTGCTCCATCACACGCTTGATACTGTTACCGTACCCCTCATATCTCTCGGTAAGATTAAGGAGCGCGTCATGTCTTGAACGAAGACTGACAACGAGCTGATTGTACTTTGTTATATCTGATTTAACTGCCGAAGCTTCCTCAGTGTTGTTTCTGATTCCATTTTCGGCATTTTTATGCTTATCCTGATTCTCGCGAAGAAGTTCGGAAGCACTTGTGAGAGATTCTGAAAATCTCTTCTTTTCCTCTCTGAATCTCGCCTCATCACTCTTTAATGAAAGGTATTTCTGCTGGAGTTCGGTCTTTCTGAGGGAAATATTTTCCAGCATGGTATCATAACGTCCGACCTTGGCCTTAAGGGTACCGCCTTCATTAATGAAATCGATGATTTCACCCTTGGCATTCTCAATCTCTTCTTCCATGACAGAGATTGCTGTTTCAAGCTCATCGCACTGTTTCTTCTTGCCTGAAACTTCCTTCTCGGCAGCCTTGATAATATCTGTGTATTCCTTCTTCTGAGTGTTATAGTCCTGAAGTTCTTCCTTAAGGTTCTCTATCTTCTCCTCAGTTTTGCGGATTTCTCCGAGGATGAGTTCCTTATTTTTATTTTCAGATGAAATCTGCTCTGTAAGAACTCTTATCTCACCATCTGATTTTTCATTTTCAAGTTTTTTATCAGTTATGAAGGCCTTGGTATCATCAATCTCCTGATTCTTCTCTTCAAGAGTTTTCTCAAGCTCTTCATATTTTGTTCTTGTCTGATCAAACTCATCAGTAAGACGCTTAGTATCATCCTCCATGATTGCAAGCTCTTCGCCATGCTTTTCAAGCTGCTGATTGATCTCGTTTATCTCAAGCAGGAAGGATGATACCTCAAGAGCTTTAAGGTCTTCCTTAAACGCCAGATATTTCTTGGCCTTCTCAGACTGCCTTGCAAGAGGTCCCACACGTCCTGAAAGTTCACTCAGTATATCGTTAACACGGCTGAGATTCTGGTGTTCCGAAAGAAGTGCCTTCTCTGTAGCCGCCTTATTTTTCTTATATTTTACTATACCGGCAGCCTCATCAAAGAGTTCTCTCTTCTCATCAGGCTTACCGCTCAGTATCTGCTCGATCTTACCCTGTCCGATGATGGAATAACCTTCCTTACCGATACCGGTATCGAAGAACATTTTGGTAACGTCCTTAAGTCTTGTAACCGTTCCGTTTATAAGGTATTCACTTTCACCTGAACGATAAACTCGTCTTGCAACCGTTACTTCATTATAATCAACCGGAAGTTTATGATCGCTGTTATCAAGAGTGATCGCAACATATGCAGATCCCTGAGGTTTACGAAGCTCTGTACCGGCAAATATAACGTCCTCCATCTTGGAGCCTCTAAGCTTTGATGCACTCTGCTCACCAAGAACCCATCTTACAGCATCGGCAACATTACTCTTACCGGAGCCGTTAGGTCCTACTATAGCTGTGATACCGTCATTAAACTTGAAATCAATTTTATTTGCAAATGATTTAAAACCGTTTACTTCTATACTCTTTAAGTACATGCCATTTTCTCGTTTCTACTTTATTTTACACCGGGCAGTTCGGTAACTCCCAGCCTTACAAGGGTCTTATGAGCTGCAATTTGTTCAGCACCTTTTTTAGTGTTTGCCTCTCCCGTTTCATAGAGTGTCTCTTCACCCTCAGGTCCCATACATGCTTGTACGGTGTATACATGACAATGATCCGGTCCGGTTACAGATATTTCCTTGTAAATAAGGTTATATCCATACTTCTGAGAATACTCCTGAAGTATCGATTTGGAATCATGGAACAATGCCTTCTTCTCAATATCAGTCATAAGATGCTTTAGAACATATTCTTCCGCCGGTTCCATTCCACCATCAAGATATATGGCTCCGAGAACAGATTCAAAGAGATCGCATAATATGGAACTTCTCTCTCTTCCGCCGGTTATATCTTCGCCTCTGCTGAGATACAGATAATCACCATATCCGAGCGAACGACTTATCTGAGATAAAGTGTATTCACAAACAAGACTTGCGCGAAGCTTTGTAAGCTCTCCTTCTGATTTATTCGGATATCTCTCATAGAGTTCCCTGCTGGAAATAAATTCAAGCAACGAATCTCCCAAAAACTCCAGCCGTTCATAGGAGGAAATCCCCTGTGAACGATATTCATTTGTAAAGGATTTATGTGTGAAGGCTGTATCCAGATATCCTTTAGTTTTAAACTGATATCCGATATTTCCTTCCAGCACCGAATAATCCTGATTACCGTAGATCATTTTCTATACCCAATATTTATCTATAATTTTCTCCGGTCATAAAGCTGCCTACCTGTAACAGAAAGCATCCTTATGATTATTCCACTTTATTATCAGAGTTTTCATTGTCATTGGCAAGCCCTGCAATTATCTTGCCACTTACATCCTTCTGAACGAACTCATTACACTGCCTGATAGCGCTGTAAACTTCACTCTCCTTGGCATTACCGTGAATTTTGACAACAAGACCCTTAAGTCCGAGGAGCGGAGCACCGCCCTTATTGCTTGCACTGAATTTGGAAAGTGTCTTCTTCATAGGTTTCTTGACAAGAAGCGCACCCATTTTACTCTTGAAGGAACTGAGCATGGAAGTCTTGATCTCAGAAAGCAGTGTTTTTCCAAGTCCCTCATATAGCTTGATAATAACATTACCTACAAAAGCTTCGGTAACAATTACATCAACCTTACCATCAGGTATCTCTCTTGCTTCTATACTACCTACGAAATTAATATCCTTACATGCCTTAAGAAGTGGATAAGTTTCTTTGACGAGAGCATTTCCTTTTTCTTCTTCAGTACCGATATTAACTATAGCTACTGTCGGCTTCTTGCGACCCTCTATATTTTCCATATAGATTGAGCCCATTCTTGCAAACTGAACAAGAATCTCAGGTCTTGCGTCTACGTTGGCGCCACAATCCAAGAGAAATGATGGTTTTCCGGAAGTCGGAACCATAACACCCAGCGGAGTTCTCTTGATTCCCTTTGCGCGGCCTACTACAAACTGTCCGCCGGCAAGTATAGCTCCTGAGCTTCCTGCAGAAATAAATGCATCGCAGGTTCCATCCTTTACAAGGTTAAGAGCAACAACAAGTGATGAATCCTTTTTTTTCTTAACAGCCTCTACAGGCGCATCGTGGCAGGATATCTCTTCGGTAGCATTAACAACCTTGATCCTGTCCTTGTCATATGTATATTCACTGAGAAGTTTATTTAATTCCTCCTCATGTCCCGTGAGATAAACGGTAACATTTTTATTATCTTCAATGCCTTTAACAGCGCCCCTGACAACAACCTCAGGGCCGTTATCTCCGCCTATGGTGTCGATAACTATATTTACCTTCTTCTTATCGCTCAACCTGATATACCTCCAAATAGTTTATGGCATAAAAACGCTTTTACTATTTTAGAACAAATACAGCATTTATGCAACTGATTTTAATCAACATATG
>DOVL01000269.1:0-1484 GCA_003520105.1 Lachnospiraceae bacterium
GAAACATCGGAGAACGGTTATCAGACGATGCAGGCTCTTTATGCGATAGGTTCGGGCGGACTCTTCGGAAGAGGACTCGGCCAGAGTATTCAGAAAACCGGATACATCCCTGAGACACATACAGATATGATATTCTCGGTTATATGTGAGGAGCTTGGTATAATCGGAGGAATAGGTATCATAGTTATTTTCGGAATACTTCTCTGGAGACTCAGAATGATAGCAGAGGGTGCACCGGATCGTTTCGGAAGCCTTCTTGTTGTTGGTGTTATCATCCATATCGGGTTCCAGGTTGTTGTAAACCTTTGCGTTGTTACAAACTTAATGCCAAATACAGGTGTTACACTTCCTTTCGTCAGTTACGGAGGTAGTTCATTACTCTTCCTCCTCATGGAGGTCGGGTTTGTCCTGGCTGTATCAAGACAGATAAGACCATATAAAGAGGGGTCACTTGCGACTCCGGAGGAGGTGTAGATGAAGAAAAAGAAACTTCTGATCATCCTCGGAATCGTATTTGTTCTTATTTTGGGAACGTTTATCTATCTCAGTACTTTTAAACTTAAACATGTAAATGTTACGGGGTGTAACTATTCGTCGCCTGAGGAGATAGAACAGGTCGTACGAGACTATGCCTACATGGATAACACTATTGCTCTTTACTGGAAGAGTAAGTTTAAGAAGATCAAGGGCATACCTTTTGTTGCCAAGATCGATATAGAATTTAAGTCGAAGGATACGGTTAATGTCATTGTTTATGAGAAGAAGATCGCCGGATGCTTCGAATATATGGAAAGCTATGTTTATTTCGACAAGGACGGTATCATACTTGAAACCGCCAAGGAGAAGAAGAACAAAGTTCCTCTTGTTGAGGGACTTGAATTTGAAAGCTGGGGGAAGGGAGATAAGCTTCCACTGGCCGATGACAAGAAATTCAATCACATTCTGACGATAGTACAGCTTGCTGAGAAATATGAGCTTCAGCTTGATGCGATTGAATTTACACCTGAAGGGAATATCATACTCTATGTCGGTAATGTAGATGTAGAGGTTGGCGATGGTTCATATCTTGCCGTACAGATGATGAATCTGGGAAGCATCATCAAAGAGCTGGGAGGACGCGGAGGCGTTCTGTACATGAAGGATTTCACCAGTGATGATGGTGTGGCAAGCTTTAAGACCAGAGAAATGATAGAGGCGGAAGAGAAAAAAGCCGCTGAGGAGAAGGAAAGAAAGGAACGGGAGGCACAGGAGGCAAAAGAAAAGGAAGAAGCCGCGAAAAACGGCAAAGACGCGAATAACAAAGAAGATTCGTCAGAAGAAGACGGTTCGGATGATGACGGTTCCGAAGACTGGGATTCGGATGATGACTGGGAAGATGATTACTCTGACGACTACTCTGATGATTACTCTGACGACTACTCTGATGATTACTCTGACGACTACTCTGATGACTACTCTGACGACTACTCTGATGACTACTCTGA
>DOVL01000269.1:1544-11271 GCA_003520105.1 Lachnospiraceae bacterium
TACTCTGATGACTACTCTGATGACTGGGAAGATGATGACTATTCTGACGATTACAGTGATGATGAATCATATGAGTAGAGAGAGTCTTGCTCTCAAATTTAATTAAAGATTAATTAGTTTTTTTATTGATTATTTGCTAAAAAAAGATTATTATATTACGTAGTATGTCGAAAAGTATTTTTTAAGGAGGACAAAACCTTGCTCGAGATAAAGTCAAATGATGAGAAAACACCTGCAAGAATACTTGTTATCGGTGTGGGTGGTGCCGGCAACAATGCCGTAAACAGAATGATCGATGAAAATGTTGAAGGTGTTGAGCTTATAGCTATAAATACAGATAAGCAGGCGCTTTCGCTCAGTAGAGCTACAACCAAGATTCAGATTGGTGAGAAGCTCACAAAGGGTCTTGGCGCAGGAGCTAAGCCTGAGGTTGGAGCCAGCGCAGTTGAAGAAAATAGAGAAGAGATCAATGATATCATTAAGGATGCTGATATGGTATTCGTTACCTGTGGTATGGGTGGCGGAACAGGTACAGGTGCAGCACCTGTAGTTGCTGAGATCGCTCGTAATCTTGGTATCCTTACAGTCGGCGTTGTTACAAAGCCTTTCACATTTGAAGGAAAACCACGTATGAACAATGCCATGAACGGTATCGCAAAGCTTCGTGAGAACGTAGATACACTTATCGTAATTCCAAACGATAAGCTTCTTCAGATATGTGATAAGAGAACAAGCATACCTGATGCACTTAAGAAGGCTGATGAGGTTCTTCAGCAGGGTGTTCAGGGCGTTACTGATCTTATCAATAAGCCGGGTCTTATCAACCTTGACTTTGCAGACATCCAGACAGTTATGAGAGACAAGGGAATCGCTCATATCGGTATCGGTAAGGGAAGCGGAGACAACAAGGCAGTTGACGCAATCAAGACAGCTATGGAATCACCTCTTCTTGAGACAACAGTTAACGGAGCTTCTGATATCATCGTTAACTTCTCAGGAAATGTTGGTATCGTTGAAGCTTATGATGCTATCACATACCTTACAGAGGTTGCCGGAGAAGAGGCAAACATCATCTTCGGTACAGTTGATAATGATGTTGCAGGTGATGATGTAAGCATCACGATCATCGCTACAGGTCTCGAGGGAGACAACAAGGGAGGAACAGTTAAGACAGCTTCATTCTCTAAGCCAACTTTCGGTGGAGAGAAGAAGACTATCAGCCAGCCTGTATTTAATAATAAGCCTAAGACAGGTGCTCAGCCTGTTCCGCTTAACATTCAGACAAAGCCGGTACAGACTCCTGTTCAGCCTACAATGCCTCAGCAGACAGCAGTTCAGACTCAGCCTGCACAGCCTGCTCAGAACTTCCAGACACAGCCTGTTCAGAGCACAGGAGCAGCACCTGAGGAGAGACCTACACCTCTTAAGGGCGGAAATACACAGTCAATAAGGATTCCTGATTTCCTTAAGAGAGGCTAGTCATTTTTAACAGATTTTGATCTTACGGGGGACGCGCCTTGCGCGTCCCCTTTTATGCACGAGCAGGAATTGATATCATCCTGCCTGCTCAAAAAGTTTTGATTACCGTAAGGTAATACCAGTAAATAAGGATGGTTGAGATGGATAATTGTCTGATCAGTATCATAATCCCTTTTTACAATAATAATAAAACGGTGCGTCATGCACTGCAGTCCGCTCTGATTCAGAGACTTTCCGGCGAGACCGGTTCATCCGATGATATAATATCGGGATGTGAAAAAAGGGACATGGCAGAGATACTGATAGTTGATGCTTCGGGAAGCTTCAGTGACAAACTGACAGATGGCCTCGATAATCCGTATGGATATACGATAAGGATGATCAGAGGAGATAAAAAACTTGATGCTGCCGATGCGAGAAATCTGGGCGTAAAGGAATCAAAGGGAAGATACATCGCATTTCTTGATTCGGATGACTGGTGGCAGAAGGATAAGCTTCTGACGCAGCTGAAGATTTTTGAAGAGGCTGACGAGGAACCCGGACTCGTATTTACTGCAAGAAGATTATGTGATGAAAACGGACGGAAAACAGATAAGGTGATCACTGCACCTGGAAGGGTTACTTTTAAGAACCTGCTTCGCAGTAATTATATAAGCTGTTCTTCTGTTGTTATGAAGAGAAGTATGGCTGTAAAATACCCAATGAAGTCGGGAGATATCCATGAAGATTACCTCTGCTGGCTTCAGATGTTTAAGGATGGCGGATACGCCGCAGGAATAAATAAACCGTTCCTTAATTATCGCTCCTACAGGTCAAGCCGCTCGGGTAAGAAATTCAGTTCGGCTCTTATGACTTACAGGACTTATAAGGCTGCCGGATTCGGGTTTATGAGAAGACTCGGATGTATGGTGAGCTACACTGTTAACGGATTCAGAAAATATATTTAGCATAGATTTGTATGAGGAAAGATAATGATAGAAAAAAATGACAAGAAGATAGATAGAAGGGAAGAAGGACGAGCTGAGGCTCTGGTCGGAGAACTTATGAAGGATGTCATGAGTGCACAGACGATGCCGCTTTCCCAGGGTAAGGTTGTTATTAACAGAGATGAGTTCATAGACAAACTCACAAGCCTTGATCAGCTTATCAAGATGGAGCTTAAGAGCTACAGAGAGATAAATGATAAGAGGGCATCGATAATCAGAGAGGCCGAAGAGAAGGCCGGAGAGATCGTCTACGAGGCTGAAAAGAATGCCAGCCGTATAAGGGTTTCCAAGAGGCGTAAGGACGAGGTTCTTCCGTTCAAGGCATCTGACCTTACAAAGGAGGAAAAGAACGCTCTCAGAACAGCAAATGATATTTATGCCGCATCGCTTATTTACACGGATGAGATGCTGACTGAGGTCGATCAGCTGATCAAGAATGCGTATGAACAGATCGAACTTGAATATCTTAAGACAACACACGTCCTTAAGGAGAAGATTCAGAATATTTCCAATAATAAAAATGAACTCATCAGCAACTTAAGCGAGCTCAGTAAGAATGACAGATACAGTCAGATACTTGAGTTGAGCCAGCTTCTGTCAAATGAAATATATGTTGAGAAGGCTAAGCAGAAATCGAGAGAAGAAGAGAATCTTATGCAGCTTCAGATCCGTTTCGATGATGATACCGCTTTCAAGGAAGAGAAGAAGGAGAAACCTGTTATCAATCCTGACAGAACTCAGAAGAAGATACAGATAAAGCATGAAGAGGCCGAGGATATCAAGAAGATCAAGGCTACGAGGGTAAATAAAAATGCTAAAACCATATCAAAGAAAGATTAATTATTATGAGACCGATCAGATGCATGTCGTTCATCATTCGAACTATGTGAGATTTATGGAAGAGGCAAGACTTGATCTTATGTCTCAGGTCGGACTGGACTACAAGCTGATGGAGGATAAGGGAATCATAATCCCTGTGCTTGATGTAAATGTAAGGTACATATTTGCGGTACATTACGGGGATGAGATAGTGATCATTCCGAAGATAACAAAATTGACACCGGTCAGATTCTCACTGTCTTATGAGATCAGAGATGCTGTAAGCGGAGAGATAAGGTGCGAAGCAACCTCAAGCCATGCTTTCGTGGACACAAACTTCAGACCTATGAATCTGAAGAAGAATTATCCGGAAATCTATGAAGAGATGGGAAAGCTTGTTGTGAAGGAAGAACCGGTGACTGATAAATAGGAAATTGACGTTTATATTCAGCAGAATAACAGAGAATATTTCGCCGGTTTGGTGGTTTCGGTTGATTAGTGAAGAAAAAGATACAGGTGGTTAGAAATGATAGAAAAAAACGGTAAGAAAATTGAATTCTCATGCGAGGTTTTTCCTCCGAAGAGAAATGAAGATATGTATGAGATATATAAGACTCTTGACGAGCTGAAGCTCCTGGGACCGGATTTTATAAGCGTAACCTACGGGGCCGGCGGAAGTAACAGCAAGAAGACATCAACCATAGCCTCATACATTGAAAATATATGTGAAGTACAGGCGCTTGCTCATGTTACGGCTGCAGGTGTTACACCTGAAAAGCTTGCCGATCTTATGGCAGAGCTGAAGAAGAAAAATGTTAACAGGATACTTGCTCTTCGCGGAGACAAGCCGAGAGATATGACAGAAGAGGAATTTGAGGCGAGATTCTACAAGCACGCTTCAGATCTTATCGAGGTCATCAATCAGGATGATTTCTTCCGTATCGCGGCAGCATGCTATCCTGAAAAGCATCCGGAAGCTCTTACCGTTGAAGAGGATATCAGATTCCTGAAGAAGAAGGTTGATATGGGGGCCGACGATCTTATATCACAGATGTTTTTTGATAATGATAAGTTCTACAGTTTCCTTGAGAGACTGGATAAGGCCGGTGTCAAGGCGTCGGTACATGCCGGTATCATGCCGATAACAGCTGCAAAGCAGCTGGGAACAAGTGTATCCCTTTCGGGCTCATCAATTCCTACAAAGCTCAGTAATCTTATCGCAAAATACTCTGAAGATCCGGCATCGCTTAAGAAGGCCGGCATCGAATACGCCATTAACCAGGTCGAGGATCTCATTGATCATGGCGTCGATGGAATTCATATCTATTGCATGAACAAATCCGATGTGACACGCGAGATATACGAAGCGATAATTTAGTTTATTGATTTTTGAATAACTGTATAATTGAATACTGATAATGTGTTTTGCTATATGTATATATAAATAACGACTGGTAGCAATAACATTTCGACGAGGGGACATCCACAGCGTTGGTACTTAATGAGCAGGTACGAAGTGCCTGCGAATTTAGTACCACTACGCGAGGAATAAGCGCGAGCGGTCCCCGAGTGAAATAGTTATTGTTGCCAGTCGTTTATTAATTTGAATAATAAATGGTTTATTTCTGCACAGACTTACGTTTGTATCTCTTGTTGACGTAAAGAGCCTCATCAGCCTTGATCATGACATCCTCAAGTCTGAGATCCGGCCTGCTGGTGAATTCGGTAAATCCGTAACTGAATTCGATGTAATATGGCTTTTCGCTGGTCTCGTTGATAAACTGAGAATTCTCTTCAAGAGTTCTTGTTATCCTGTTGATGGAATCCTCATCGATATCCATTGTGAAAGCAACAAACTCATCACCGCCGAATCTGGCGATTATCGATCCGTTAGGGAAGCTTGATCGGAGAGTATCGGCTATGCTGTTAAGTGCAAAGTCACCCTCCTTGTGTC
Organism: Lachnospiraceae bacterium; assembly: GCA_003520105.1. Lineage (GTDB taxonomy): Bacteria > Bacillota > Clostridia > Lachnospirales > Lachnospiraceae > Eubacterium_Q. Next base: position 6,783 of record DOVL01000269.1, read on the forward strand.
CGTAAATATCATTTACCTGCTTGAGGTTATCCATATCGATGTAGGCGAAGAGCGCTTTGCGTCCGGAATTGTATGGGCTTGCAAGACTCTCCTGAGTTGCATCGAAGAAGCCGTGTCTGTTATACAGCTTGGTAAGCTCATCGGTGATATACAGATTATTGAGCAGGTCGTTCTTGATGCTTATCTCGTTCATGGTAGCTTCAAGTCTGTTCTGGATCGCATGCTGCTGCTTGATAAGCTTGATGAATTTAAGCGACGTTCCGAGCTGCAGACAGCTTGAATAAACCTGAGCGAAGGTATCCAGATCTGCCTCGCATACGAATAGACCATGCTGTTCATCATTGGTGAAGATAGGCGTAACAACAAAGGTTGATCTTTCATCACTTAACGTATAATCATTTACAAAGATACTTTTGGTATCGATCAAATTATCGTGACCGAAGGTTGAAATCTTGCCATTACTTGAACAGGCTTCAAATACGATCCTGTCAGGAATCTGCCAGAAACCATCTGAAAGCTGCTTCACAGGATTCTTGTCATAGAGATAGATGTATGAACTCTTAAAGCCCTTTTGATTCAGTTTATCAAGGATCAAATTAAAACACTGGATCTCGTTTCCGTTGGAAACAAGAGTATCCTTGGTTATATTTTCTGAATACCAGATGCTGGACTTATATTTGTTGGTATCTTCATAATTGCTTCTTCCGAGCTTATATGCAAGCTGGATAACCGCAACTGTAAAGAGATCGGACAATCTGCTCTTAATATGCTCGTCCAATTCAAGAAGAGTGAGACATTCGCTCAGCTTGGCAATGGCATTGGTCATTCTGGTATGTGAGAAATAATGCTGTATGATAGGATCAACATACAGTCTGTTAAGACTGCTTATGACGTCCTCGGTTGTATATTTATTGACATCTCCTTTGGCTATTTCGGCAAACATCATGAAGAACGGATCCAGGCACTCGAAAAGCTTCTCTGAAAAGAAGGAATCGATATGCTCCTTCATGTAGAAATTCTTGAAGCAGTTCAGAAGTGTGATGCTGTCCATTCCGGAGATGGTCTTGTTTATATTTTCAATAAAGGCATTTTCAGCCAGCGGATCTGCAGGGCATGACTGACGCGGAATATACTGGGAATGAAGAACATTCAGGCTGGTTTTTCCGGTCTGTATCAGCTCTAGAGACTGATATATCGAATTGTAGCCGAGATCCATAAGGTTGTTGTCAACAGTTGTGAGAGGAGGGAACTGGCTGAGGGATATAATGGAGTTATCGAAACCGGTAACGAGAATATCCTTGCCAATCTCCAGACCTCTTTTATTTATAGCCTTGTAGCCGCCGATGGCCATCTGGTCGTTGGCGAAAACGATGGCTTCGATATCAGGGTTATCATCAAGGAGCTTATCAACGATGCCCTCGGTAAATTCAGAGAAATCACCGTAGGCAACCTTCTTCTCATCGAAGGCGATGCCGTTCTCCTTAAGAACTTCCTTGTAAACGTCAAAACGTTCCTTTGCATCGGCGTTTTCAAGTCGTCCGCTGACGAAACCTATCTTTGTCTTCTTATGTCCCTTGATGATGTGCTCGACAACCTCACGCATACCGGTTGAACTTTCGGTATAGAGGCAAGGATAGCCGGGAACTTCAATTTCAAGAGTGAGTATAGGCAGGTTGAAATGATCGAGAAAGGCCTTCTTATCCTGCACGGAAAGAAAGCTTCCGATGGAACCGATGGACACTATAAGAGCATCCAGCGTATCGGGAGTTGCATAGTAAAAAATAGAATTGTACTGATAATCGAAACGGGCATTTACCGGGTCATTATAAGAAGCGTTGAGAAACATTCCCGGATAGATGACAAGGTTTACGTCTGCTTCCTTGGCAGCATACATAACACCCTTGCAAACCTCGATGGCATAGCTGTTGTCCAGATGACAAGTAAAGAATCCTATGGTAGGTCTGTCCTTTTTCACGAAAATACCCCCCTGAACCGTCCGGCTGGAACAATAATCACTGAACCGGAACCAACAAAACACCTGCATGATGGATAGCACACCCCAGGGATAAATATCCCATTATTTTTCCATCCCTAAAATTTTAACATGATGAGCGATAATAAACAAGCAAACTTTGTGTAAATTAACAGTAATTTTACATTTTTTGAACAGGTGTTTCTTATTTACAAAACTATTCGTTTCATGTAGAATGTGTTTGTCGGAAACAGGACAGGCAAGAGCTTGTACCGAACCGATATGATATTACAGACAAAGTCATGTAAAGTAGGAGGAAAGAAAGATGGATTACAAGAATGCCGGAGTTGATATTGAAGCCGGATACAGATCGGTTGAGCTTATGAAGGATGCTGTTAAGAGCACGGCTCGCCCTGAGGTTCTCGGTGGTATCGGTGGTTTTGCGGGAGCATTCAGCCTTGCAAAGATTAAAGAGATGGAAGACCCTGTTCTGCTTTCCGGAACGGATGGCTGCGGAACCAAGGTAAAACTGGCATTTCTCATGGATAAGCATGATACTATCGGTATCGATGCTGTTGCCATGTGTGTTAATGATATTGCTTGTTCGGGTGGAGAACCACTTTTCTTCCTTGACTATATAGCTTGCGGAAAGAATTACCCTGAGAAGATCGCTGCCATAGTTGGCGGTGTAGCTGAAGGCTGCAGACAGTCAGAGGCTGCTCTTGTCGGTGGTGAAACAGCAGAGCATCCGGGCCTTATGCCTGAGGATGAATACGACCTTGCGGGATTTGCCGTAGGTGTTGTTGACAGAAAGGATATGATCACCGGTGAAAATATCAAACCTGGTGATACACTTATCGGTATCGCTTCAACAGGCGTTCACAGCAATGGTTTCTCACTTGTAAGAAAAGTTTTCGAGATGACCAAGGAGTCTCTTGATACATATTATGATGAACTTGGCAAGACACTCGGTGAGGCACTTATCGAGCCTACAAGAATATATGTAAAGGCTCTCAAGGCTGTTAAGGCTGCCGGAGTTACCGTTAAGGGCTGCAGCCATATTACAGGTGGTGGATTCTATGAAAATATTCCTCGTATGCTTCCTGACGGTGTTAAGGCTGTTGTTAAGAAGGATTCCTATGAGGTTCCTGCAATCTTTAAACTTCTTCAGTCTAAAGGAAATATAGAAGAGAAGATGATGTACAATACTTACAATATGGGTATCGGTATGGTTCTTGCCATCGATCCTGCAGATAAGGATAAGGTTCTTACTGCTCTTCAGAGCACAGGCGATACAGCTTATGTTATCGGTGAAGTGCAGGCAGGTGAAAAGGGAGTGGAATTATGCTGAGAGTAGTTGCTCTTGTTTCCGGAGGCGGAACCAATCTTCAAGCAATAATCGACAAGATCAAGGATGGCACAGTCAAGAATGCTGAAGTAGTCGGTGTCATCAGCAATAATTATAACGTATTTTCACTCGAGAGGGCTGAGAAGGCAGGTATCCCAAATGCAGTTGTGTCACCTAAGGATTTTCCTTCACGTGATGAGTTCAACGCTGCACTGCTTGCAAAGGTTGACAGTTTCAGTCCTGATCTTATTGTGCTCGCTGGATTTCTCGTAGTAATTCCGCCTGCAATGATAGATAAATATGAAAACAGGATCATAAATATACATCCGTCACTCATACCGTCCTTCTGCGGAACCGGATATTACGGTCTGAAGGTTCATGAGGCGGCACTTGCCCGCGGAGTTAAGATCACCGGCGCAACGGTTCACTATGTTGATAAGGGAACAGATACCGGTCCGATCATCCTTCAGAAGGCAGTTGAAGTCCTTCCGGGCGACACCCCTGAAGTTCTTCAGAGAAGAGTTATGGAGCAGGCTGAGTGGAACATCCTCCCCGAAGCCATTAACATGATTGCAAACCAGAAGGCCTGAATCATAGTAATTAATAGGAGAAAAAAACAGATGAAAGTATTAGTAGTTGGCGGCGGTGGCCGTGAGCATGCGATAACATGGGCAGTTGCAAAGAGCCCAAAGGTTGATAAGATCTATGCAGCACCGGGAAATGCCGGAATAGCAGAATATGCCGAGTGTGTTGACATATCCGTAATGGATGCTGAGAAGCTCCTTGCTTTCGCTAAGGAAAAGGAAGTTGATTTTGTAATAGTTGCACCTGATGATCCGCTTGCTGCAGGCGTTGCGGATGTATTTCTTGATGCCGGAATCAGAACCTTCGGACCTAGAAAGAATGCAGCTATAATCGAAGCTTCCAAGGCGTTCTCAAAGGATCTTATGAAGAAATATAATATACCTTCTGCAGCATACGAAACCTTCGATGATGCAGATGCAGCACTTGCTTATCTTGAGACAGCTCCGATGCCAATTGTTCTCAAGGCTGACGGACTTGCTCTCGGCAAGGGTGTTCTTATCTGCAACACACTTGAAGAGGCTAAGGCCGGAGTAAAGGAGATCATGCAGGATAAGAAGTTCGGAAGCGCAGGTAACAGGATGGTT
>DOVL01000067.1:0-4263 GCA_003520105.1 Lachnospiraceae bacterium
TCGCCCTTTGCCATCAACATCGACAATGAGAAGATGGCCTTCCTGCAGAACGGTAGTGAGGTGGCTTACGTAAAGTACAACCGACTTCATATCAATGCTGTAGAGGCAGTCGACCGGCTCAGTGTCGGAGCGAGGGCCCACGGCGGCTACTTTGATTTCATCTCGACCCCACAGGGCATGGGCGTCAAGTGGAGGGCGGTCCAACAGGTAGATGAGGAAGAGGGGCTGGTCGGCGGCAGCGATGAGGAGGAACAGGTAGGTTCTTCCGGGGAATACACACCCGTCACGGATGAGGACGGGATCTTTACTTTTGGAGGTGGGACATGAGTGTAACTTCGAGAAATGTGACGGGAGGCGTTTCGGTCGGCTATACGATGACGGCGAAAGGGTCCGTAAGCGGTGCCAAAACGACGGTCTATTTTGTCTTTGATGCGGAAGGTGCTATCTTCGGCGCAGACAGCACGAGCGACTTTTCCGTTTATGTGGACGGGACGAAGAAGAGCCTGTCCTGGACGGTCAACAAGACAGAGAACTGGATGGGCAGTCCGATCGTCGTCAAGGCGACAAGCGCTACCCTGACCGTTAATAAGCCCTTCTTCGCTCTCAAGATTGAGAAGGGATCGAGCACGGTCTGTAATAAGACCTTTTCTTTTTATGACATCGAGAAGGCTGCGACTTCCGCCACGGCGAAGGGCGGCGTGATGAACGGGAGTACAAACTCGACGGTTACCTTTACAACATCTTCCACAGATGCGACCTATAAGGTGACTTTCTCTCTGGGGACGTATTCCGGGAGCGCCACGTCATCGACGAAGACTGTGAACTACAAGATCCCAAAATCCTGGTGCAATGCCCTGCCGAATAAGTCTGTCGGCACAGCAACAGTGACATGCGAGGTCCTCTACGGCGGCTCTGTCTTTAAGACGATCACAACGTCGCTTTCTGTATCGGTGCCGGATGATGTAGTACCGACCATAACCTCTGTAACGCTGGCGGATAAGACAGACACGCCGGTCCCGTCATCCTGGAATGCCTTCATCCAGCACCAGAGCGGCCTTCGGATCTCAGCGATCACTTGTGCCGGTGCCTATGGCTCGACCATCCAGTCGATCCGCATCCAGGTCGGGGACCAGATGGTGACTGAGACCTATAATGCGTCCAACCTTCCGCAGATCGATACGGTCACGCAGTCTGGGAGCCTTACCTGCACGGTCACGGTCATGGACAGCCGTTACCGGTACGGCACAAAGACGGCAACGGTGAGCTTTCTGCCATACGCTGCTCCTGCCTTCTCCGAGGTGAGCTCCGAGAGGTGCGATGCCTCAGGAGAGAAAGACAATGACGGGACCTATTTCCTTAGCACCTCGGAGATAGAGTATTCGAGCTGCAATGACCTAAACAGCATCATGCTCAAAGTTTCATACAAGCGGACGGACGCACCCACTTACGGCAGCCAGGCGGCCATCACGCCCGGAGTGAACGTCTGCGGGGGAGGGAACCTGAACACGGAGTACAGCTACGATGTCCGCTACATTGTATCGGACCAGTTCAGTACAGTCGAGTACATCGATTATGTCTCAACAGCCGTCTACCTCATGCACTTTTTGCATGGAGGGAGAGGTGTGGCATTCGGACAGAAGGCGACGATGCAGGACTATCTCGATTGCAACTTTAAGGCGCTCTTCCGTGATGATGTCTTTGTCACGCTCGATGACGGGAGCCGGTTCAATCTCAGGGCACTCATGGCCGGAGCTATCTCAACGCTGCTCAGCAACGTCACAGCAGACAGGGCAATCGTCTCAAATGCAGACGGGAAGTTAGCGGTTTCACCTGTTACGGCTACGGAGCTTGGGTACCTGGGCGGCGTGACGTCCAACATTCAGGACCAGATCGCTGGGATACAGGCGGAGCTCTATGATTCCGGCTGGAAGAACCTCACCTTATCCTCGAACTTTGTGGAGTACAGCAGCACCTATACGCCGAAGTACCGCAGGGTGGGAGAGGTCGTGGACGTTGTAGGGGCCGTGAAACCGACAGCCGTCATAGAGGGAAGCACGGACCTTGTTACGATTTTTACGCTGCCTTCCGGATTCCGGCCAAAAAGTGTAATGGTAACGTTGTGCCAGGGACCGGGCGCTGCGGAGTGGATGCTGCACATAGCGACGAACGGCACGGCGAGTTTTGCAAGGCACAGGGGTGCGGGAGCAGCCGGGTACACGGATGTGGCAACATCGGCATGGCTGCCGTTTCATGCGATATTTTTAAGAGCATAACACTTGTGAATGGGCATCTTCGGATGCTTTTTTTGATTTCCAGAAAAAGGAGGACTTATTATGAAAGAATTTTGGAACATGATTCAACTTGTATTTGCAGGCCTCGGAGGTTGGCTTGGCTGGTTTTTGGGAGGCTGTGACGGAATCCTCTATGCACTGCTTGTTTTTGTCACAGTGGACTATATAACCGGCGTTCTTTGTGCGATCAATGACAGATCGCTTTCCAGTGAGGTATCTTTCCGGGGACTTTGCCGGAAGGTGCTCATCTTTACCCTTGTATCGGTTGGCCACATCCTGGACGTGTATGTGATCGGGAACGGCTCAGTCCTTCGAACGGCTGTGATCTTCTTCTACATGTCGAACGAAGGCATCTCACTCCTTGAGAATGCCGGCCATCTGGGGCTTCCCATTCCGGACCAGCTGCGGCTCGTCTTAGAACAGCTCCATGATAGAGATAATAAATGATACACCAGGCATCCGCTTCATATCGAGGCGGGTGCCTTTTATATAGGAAAGGAGACAGTATGACACAGAAAGAATGGATCGAAAAAATGGCACCATGCGCCGTGAAAGCGCAGCAGAGGTTTGGCTATATGGCCAGTGTCCTGATCGCACAGGCGTGTCTTGAGAACGGCTACGGGATGGACAGCTCCTGTGAAGTGCTGACGAATGCGAACAACGTCCTTGGTATGAAGCGGGAGCTCCTGAACAGTACATGGGAGAGCAGCTATTGGCACGGTGCGTTCATCACGAAGAGGACGCCGGAGTGGGACGGCGGGATGCATTATATCACCGATGATTTCCGGAAGTATGACTCTTTGCAGGATTGCTTCTACGACTACTGCCAGTTCATGCGGGACGCGAGATATAGCCGCGGAGGATCCTATAAGTACAGGGATGTCCTCTCCATCACTGATCCGGAGACATTGATCAGGACGGTTGCCGGCAGGGGATACTGCACAGACCCGGAGTATCCGGAGAGCGTCATGCGTATCATCCGGGAGCATGGCCTCACGCAGTATGATAAGAAGGTTACGGTCATAAAGTCTGTGCGATCCATGATGGCAGGATTCGGTAAGACATTGGTCGATCTTGTCGCGGCCAACCGGGATGAGGTGCCGGAGCATAACGCAAACAGCCATAAATACCTCGCCATTCATTACCTTGGCGTCGACAACGCGGATAATCCCTATCTCTACGGGGGCGGATACGGCGGCCACTTTTATGTGCCGATCGATGGGAGGAAGGCTTACCAGGCAGCGCTCGTCACGGACAAGATCTGGCATGTTGCCGCGAACAGCAAGAACGGATACAGATATATTCACCCGGAAGCCAGGAACAGTAACACGGTCGGCATCGAGATCGGTACCTTCCGGGATTCGCAGGGTGTGTGGATGTTTACGGAGAGTGCGCAGGAGACGGCAGCCCAGCTTGCCGCATCCATTCTGACAGTCTACAATATCCCGATCACGAATCTCCTTCGGCACGGTGATGTGACGACCAAGTGCTGTCCAATGCCGCTTATGCCTGCATCGCGGGGCGGGTATGAAGGCCAGGGGAGCAACTGGACCTGGGAGAAGTTCAAAAGCCGTGTGGCAGAGCTTATGGGAAGTTCCATTTCTACCGTCAGTGACGTCCTGCAAAAAGGCTACCAGGGAGAAGAAGTAAAGAAGCTGCAGGAAGATCTGATCGCACTTGGCTATTCCTGTGGAAAAGCAGGAGCAGACGGCTCTTTCGGTGATGATACACATAACGCCGTTGTGGCGTTCCAGAGGGCATGTGGCCTTGTGCAGGATGGCATCGTTGGTACGGATACGAGGAAGGCTCTGGGAGTTGCTTCTGTGCAAGCATGGATGAATCGGCTGATTAATGCGGCGCTTGTCGTTGACGGGCAGTACGGTCCGAAGACGAAGAAGGCACTCGTCATGGCATTGCAGAAATGTCTGCTCGAGGTCTACGGATGCAGGATTTCCATGGACGGCTCCTTCGG
>DOVL01000067.1:4416-16609 GCA_003520105.1 Lachnospiraceae bacterium
GGATACCAAGATCGATGCGATCTTCGGAGCTGGTACGGAGGAAGGCGTGCGGAAGTTCCAGAGCAAAGTCGGAATTGAAGTTGACGGTATGGCTGGTCCTGAGACATTCGAGAAAATCTTTAAGGAATGAGTGTTATCAGTATCAAAATATTCATAACAATATAAGGACTTATGGATGCTGATATGTTATAATCACATAGCACAAGTTCTTTTATAAAAGGAGGGGTTATGAAGACTTTATTTAAATTTATAGCAGCCATATTTGTAATTAGCCTTCTGGTAGGATCCTGCGGTTCAGATGATCAAGACACTGCTGAAGAGAAACCAGTGATAACTGAAGAAGAGCAGGTAGAAGAAAAACCAGCAGAAACTGAAGCCGAACAAGTGGAAGAAACGACAGAAGAAATTGCTGTAGAAGAAGCTCGCCCAGCTTATGACACAGTAATATTTGGAAATTATGCTGGTGAAGCACTTGAATGGCGAGTATTGGATAAAAACGACAGCGCTACTCTTCTGATAACTCAGAATATTATAGACTATAAAGAGTTTAACGAGTCTACGCAAGCTGATGCCACTGACTGGGAGAATAGTACGCTGCGAAATTGGCTGAATGAAGACTTGTATTATAGTGCATTCTCAGATGAGGAAAGAAATGCAATCCAGACAGCTACAGTACAAGACTTTAAAGAAGATCATCAAGCTGGAGAACAAACGCAAGATCATATATTTATATTGTCTGTCGATCAGGCGTTCAGTTATTTTGAAAGCGATGAAGACCGGATTGCACATGCAACGGAATATGCGAAACAACAGAAAAAATATCCGCAAGATTCTTACTGGTTAATTGATTCTTATAGTAGTGATCTATATAAGTACCTGGTAAGCCCAAAGGGAATTCTTGATAATAAACCTCGTGTAAACGAGAGTGAAGGTATAAGACCTGCGATGTGGGTATCAAACAACGTTTTGAATTAAAAAATGCTCAAACTGCGGATCACCAAAGGCGGTGATTCGCAGTATTTTTTTGAGCCTATCACCCAACTTTCGCAATATCAACGGGGGTTTGACTTGCTATTATTTGACATTAGAGATAACATGTGACACTACGACGAGGAGGTAAGGCACGTGGAAGTAACCGTTATAGAGGCAAAGAAAAAGATAAAGGAGCAACTTAAGGTTGCTGCTTATTGCCGCGTATCTTCTGAGAGCGAGGAGCAGGAATCCTCGATCGAAAACCAGCGAGAATACTACGAGGAGCTTATCCAAAGTAATCCCAACTATGAGTATGCCGGGATTTACTTTGATCAAGGAATTTCTGGTTTTAAGGAAAAGCGTCCAGGCTTCCAGCAGATGATGAAGGATGCAAGGGCAGGAAAGATAAACCTGATTATTACAAAGTCCATAACAAGGTTTGCACGAAACACCGATACTATCTTGAAAGCTACGAGAGAGCTGAAGGATTTAGGTATCGGTGTTTTCTTTGAATTGCAGAACATCAACACGCTTACACAAGATGGAGAACTTCTGATGACAGTGTATGCTGCTTTTGCCCAGGGCGAGAGTGATACGTACCGGGAACTTGCTCGCATGTCCAGGCGCCGGCAGTTTGAGGAAGGTAGGCCGATGTACCGGCTCCATAAAGCTTTAGGGTATCGCAAGGGTGAGAAGGAAGGGACATTTGAGATTGTTCCAGAAGAAGCAGCCATGATTAAACAAATTTATAAGTGGATCCGGGATGAGTATACGGTGACAACCATCTTAAAAATGGCCAAGGAAGCCGGATTTCATAACCGAGATGGGAAGGACCTGCGATTTGAACAGATTTACAAGATCGTTCAAAGCGAGATTTATAAGGGCGATTATATCATGCAAAAGCATTTCATCGATGAAGATCGCAGGCATCGGATTAACCGCGGCGAGCTGCCTTGCTGGTATATCGAAGACGATCATCCGGCAATTGTCACGAGAAAGCTTTGGGAAGAAGCGAACGCAGTCATAGAAAAGCGTGCAAAGGAAAAGACGGAACATCTCGATCTTTTGCCTATGACGGTGGAGAATTACCCGTACAAGAATAAGCTGTTCTGCGGATACTGCGGGCAGAAGCTTTATGCGGTGAAAACGAAATCAGGTGCACAGTATTCCTTCTACTGCCATAAAAGAAACAAAGGAGTTGGTGTCTGCTGTCCTGGAATTACAGTGCCACAGAAGGTGGTTGAATCCTGGGGAGTCATTACAGAGAACATCTATATCACGATGGATCCGGATAAACCGATCCCAAAACAATACAGCATCACAAAGGAAAGTACCTGGAAGAAGCGACATAAGAAGAAAGAATACGCAGCAGAAATGAAGCCATACAACAAAGAAAACTACCATTATTATAAGCGGATATTCTGCGAGAAGTGTGGGTGGCCTCTTTACCGTCAGCGCCGAGACGATGGAAGGGTACAATTCATCTGCGGCGGTAGATCCATCTACCGCAGTGCGTTTTGCAGCGGCATTATCGTTCCAGAGAAGGTTATGGACAGGCTTCCGGATAAAGACGGATATTTCATATTAAGAGAGGAGAAGAAAAATGGCGAGAAGCATTACAGTTATTCCTGCACAAAGGAGAAGCCAGAGAGGAAGAAAAAGTGAGACGGGAACAAGGAAGATTAGAGTAGCTGCCTATTGCCGCGTTTCCACAGACCAGGAAGAACAGTTAAATTCTTTTGAAAACCAGGTAGAATACTATACCAAATATATCAATGAAAAGGCGGAGTACCAATTAGTCGATATTTATGCCGATGAAGGTATCAGCGGTACCAACACAAAAAAGCGTGAAGGGTTTAACCGGATGATCGCGGATTGTGAAGCGGGGAAGATCGACCTGGTGATCACGAAATCTATATCAAGATTTGCCAGGAATACGCAGGACTGCCTTACCTACTCTCGGAAACTGAAAGGCCTGGGAATCGGGATCATCTTCGAAAAGGAAAACATCAGCACAATGGATGCGAGCGGTGAGCTGCTTTTCACGATTCTTAGTTCCCTGGCTCAGGAAGAGTCACGGAACATTTCAGAGAACTGCAAATGGGCACTTCGGCACAACTACAAACAGGGCATTGTTCATGTAAACACAAAAGGATTCATGGGTTACGATGCGGATAAGGATGGAAACCTTATTATTAATCCGGAGCAGGCCAAGATCGTCCGGAGAGTCTTCCGGGAGTTTGAAGAGGGCTGGACGCCTAACGAGATCGCGAATCACCTCAATGAGGATAAGGTAAAAGGTGTGAAGGGGCGTGTCGCTTGGAACGGCGCCACAATTCGGGGCATGCTGAGAAATGAGAAGTACCAGGGTGACGCCAGGCTGCAGAAAACCTATACAACAGACTATCTTAGTAAGAAACGAGTGAAGAATGAGGGCCAGGTCGAACAATACTACGTCGAGAATTCTCATAAGCCTATCATTGCAAGAGACGAGTGGGAGGCGGTCCAGATGGAGCTTGAGAGAAGAGAAGGTTTTTGTAAAGAAGTAGGGATCGCTCATTTTGGCAATGCCTCTATTAAAAGCGGCTTTACATCAAAACTTGTCTGCGGCATATGCGGGAATGCTTATGAAAGAAAATGCTGGTCTAATCGAGGAGAGTTTTTCTGGGCATGTCGAATGAAGCGGCCGGTGAACGGGAAAATCTGTAATGCGGATAATGTAAAAGACGAGGTTCTTAGAAAGGCATTTGTCATAGCTTGGAACGCTGTGGTAAAAGACAGAGATTCGCTGCTTCCAACATGGGAGACTATGAAGGAAGCTGGGAATCCGCTTGAGAAGATGCGGGCCAAGCAGATGATTGATTTGACGGGTCAGGGGTCGCTTGCATGTGAAGTACACGAGCATACCCGAATGGTCTTAGAGAGGATTGTGATCAACAGCAAAACGCACTTTACAGTCCGGTTCCTTGATGGGACGTCAAAAGAAGTATGTATAACAGAATAAAACACAGTTTTTCCGGCACCTTTCTTCGTGAGAGGTGCCGCTTTTTTTATGTATCTGAATAGAAGTTGTTGTATAATTATTAAAGCATACTATTTGGTTCAATATATGAAAAGACTCCTACAACGTTTTGAGGAAAAATATATTACTTATGATGGAAAGGACAGAAGAATGGCTCAAGGATATGATGTTCAAGCGATCATGAATTTACTGAGGGGTAAATCAGAGATGAATCCCGATGAGCATGATGGCTGCTATGAATTAATGAGGGAAACGATAGAAGCATATTCTAAACTGAAGGATTTTTCTGTATTGGATTACAAAGACCTCAATTTAGTTTATTTGACCACTGTCGGAACCTGGAGACAGGGGATTGAAGCAAAAAAGAATACGATCAAGGAGAGCCATCTTCTTTCAGATGATAAAGAGTATTTAACTCTGCTGTTAGATGAAATTTGGGAGAAGGCTTCCAGAGGAGAGTACACAAGCAATCAGACTGGTGTCGATGCAGATATTTCTATCGGATTGTTTGGTACAGGATTCTTTTCTTTTGGAACTATGACTACCTCTCAGCATGTCCAAGATTTTATTCGAATGTGCTGCGATTTACTCCCTATGACAGATGACTATGAAATGTATGACAGAGCAGCAAAAGTACTTACAAAATCCTTTCAAGGAATGCGCGCTGCTTCTGCATCCATGGTTTTACATTGCTTACATCCTTATACGTTCCCGGTAATGAACGCAAATATGGGGAATAAAAATATTTTCGAGGTATTGGGAGTTAAACTTTACAAGCGAGACAACATTGAGACTTATATTGAAAATTGCAGAATAATCAAAGAGTTCAGAGATAGATCGTTTTTATATAAAAATTATCGAATTTTTGACATCGCTGCTTGGCAGATCGAAGATTATGCTAAGGAACACGAACATGGTGTTTTTGGGGCTTGGGAAGTTGTTAGTGAGGTAGTAGCAAGAACTGAGTACAATGACTCGCTCATATATGATCATTGTGTTGACATTCCGAAAGAGATTCTATGGTTCTTTAGAATATCCGGAATTGGTAAGGGGGCAATGCAGAGTCTTGTACTTACGTACCAGGGCATTTCGTATGACGGGTATATTAGGAGAGATTTTGAGAATGCGATGCAAATTCGTCTCGGTTGGCGTGATGCACTTGCCGATGAATTTGAAAAAACAATACAGGATGACGCAGAGCATTATCTCGTTTTTAAAAGAGTTGAAGATTTTAATTACGAAATTAGCGTTATTGAGTTGCCAAAGGAAGCTTCTACCGAGAGCGATCGAGTTTGGCTGATCGCATGGAATCAGAAAAACTGGGATTGGGAGAATTTTTCCGAAGTATGTGAATCTACGAAAAACGGTAAAACGTTTGTGGACAACTGGGCTTGTTCTAATACAAAGCCGCAAATCGGTGAAGAAGTATTCCTTATTAAACTTGGAGATGAGCCAAGAGGAATTATTGGTCATGGTACCGTAATACGCCCAAGCTATGAGAAGGAACATTATAATGCCGCGAAAGCAGCGGAGGGAAAGAAACAGAAGACGATCGACGTAAGATTTGACCGCCTGATCGATTATACTAAGGATAAGTTTATACCCCAAGATGAATTAAATGCGAAATGTGCGGGGCAGCAATGGAGTCCACAAAGTTCGGGTATTGAAATTAAACCCACAGTATTACCGGGACTGAGAAAATTATGGGAAGCAGTCACAGCGAATCATAAGATGTACGGCTTTTCTGAGATGGTTTCATACTTAGCAGATTATACTGGAGAGAAATATTCACTTCCAGAAAATGCTGGTGATCGTGCCGAATATATGGCCGAACTGGGAAGGAGAGGGAAGGATGCTCGTAAAAAGTTTGTAGCATTCATTAAAGATATAGCGGATCAACTTCCAGGCCTCGAATATGTCTCTTGTTCGAATTGGGTTAATCAGAGGCAAGTCGTCGAACGTTATATTTGGGCGGAGCTTAAGAAGAGAGAATGGAAACAGTATCCACAAAGTGTTTCCATTTCCATATCTACACATGATAATGAGGTTCCGGGGGATGGACAGTATATTTCAATTCGTGCGGAGACACGCGATGGAACTAGTAAACCGGAAGATTATCGGAAACAGCTTCGCCTAAAGGATTGCGCTCTTCCGCAGGGTATGGTGTATCTGGTTACCTATACGAATGGAGTATACGAGTATTTAGGAACCGACACAGAGAAGGTAAAACAACTGTGTGAAGATGGCGCGCTTAAGAAAATGCAGATTCTTAAAGCGATAGATGATCTACCGGAGAAAGACGAAGCTGGAACGATCGCAGGAGAGGTGCTTCAGGCAGCAGAGATAATACAAAAATTATATGAGTATGTTATGAATGAAGACGATGTGCCTGCCCAAGAGGAATGGTGGCCAAGTCTATCCGAATATGATCCAGGTATAACCGCTGAAGAATATAAGGAATTGTTTACTACAGAAAGCATTGTCAAGAGGACTTGGTTAGAAGCGTTATACGAGCTCTATAAGATGCCGGGAAGTACTGCATCGTGTAAGCAATTAGGAGTTCAGTATAGTTATTCCCCAGCACATTATATTAGTTATTTTTCATCAGCAGCGCAAAATATCCAGAAAGAGACCGGAGTTGGGAGCCCCGAAGATGATAAAGATGCGAAGTGCTGGCCGGTCCTTTTCCAGGGGAAATATCTGCAGGATAAGAGCAAAGGCAGTTATTGCTATAAAATGAGGGAACCGGTAAAAGAAGCGATTGAGATGTTGATGAAAGAGGGCGTTTTTGATGTAAAGGGGAAAAAAGTTATGACTCCATTTGATCATAATATGATTTTATACGGACCACCTGGTACGGGCAAAACGTACTGTTCTGTCCAATATGCTGTTGCAATCTGCGATGAGAAAAGCTTATCACAAATTTATTCGTATGCATATAAAGATGTATTAAGAAGGTATAAAGAACTCGAAGAGGAAGGCAGAATTGCATTTACAACATTCCACCAGTCTTACGGATACGAGGAATTTATAGAAGGTATAAAGCCAAAGCTGGACTCAGAAAGTGACTCTATCGGATATACGATAGAGGATGGTGTGTTCAAAAAATTCTGCAAGAGAGCTAAGGCAATAAAAGTTCAGATGCTTGGGAGAGAGCTGATGAAAGCACATCCCAGAATCTGGGGAATGATTCTCGGTGGCACAGGCCAAACTGAGCTGAAGCGCGAGTGCTTTGAAAAGGGCGAGATTCGTCTCGGATGGCGTGAGGTCAGCGACGAAGATGTGGAAGGCGATTACTATGGAGATACGAATACATCTTGGCAGGCCAAACATATGGTATCTGACTTTAAGAATGTTATGGAGATCGGTGATCTCGTAGTAATTGAGAAAAGCAATACAAGCATCGATGCGATTGGTGTCGTTACTGGAGAATACATATATGACGAATCTTATGGTAGGTATCCAAGAAGTCGTAAAGTTGAATGGCTTGTAAAAGACATCGACGAGGATATGCTACCATACCTGCCAAATGGCAGAAAACAGTTATCACGCTTCTCGTTATTTGCTTTCGACTATATCGGAATGGATGCCATCTCTCAGATACTGAATGAGAATACTAACGCTCCTGTCCTTGAGGTAGAGCAGGAGACGAAACCATATGTATTTATCATTGATGAAATCAATCGAGGGAATATCTCTAAGATCTTTGGTGAATTGATCACCCTGATAGAGGATAAAAAACGAGCAGGCGCGTCTGAAGCAATGGAAGCGATACTGCCATATTCTGGGGAAGCCTTCTCTGTACCAAACAATGTCTTTATTTTGGGAACGATGAACACTGCGGATCGGTCCATAGCCCTTATGGATACAGCTCTTCGGAGAAGATTTGAATTCAAGGAGATGATGCCGAATCCTGAAGTATTGCATAGTTTGGGCGTTGGAAAGATTGATGTAGATGGAGAGCAGCTGAATGTGGCCAGAATGCTGGACATAATAAATAAGAGAATCGAATACTTATTTGATCGTGAGCATACAATTGGTCATGCCTTCTTTACGAAGTTGGCAGATGATGCTTCTCTTGAAACACTCGCGAGCATTTTTGAGAAAAAGGTAATTCCCCTTCTACAGGAGTACTTTTACGAAGATTATGAAAAGATCCAGCTTGTTTTAGGTGATGATAATAAAGCGGATGAATTCAAATTCATTTTAGATAGAACTGTAAAAGCCGAAGACATATTCAATAGTAATCCAGATATTGATCTTCCGGATAAAGGCTATAGTGTGCAGCATAAAGCGTTCCGGAAACTGGAAAGCTATAAGCAGATTGCTAAGGGCTTATGATATGAAGAAAATGCTGGAAGTAAGGGAATTTGATAAGATTTCCTGCAATGAACGTTTTAAAACAGAGTACGCTTATCTTCCAGAGCCGGTCTTTCGAGATTTGGAAGAATTCATTCACGCATTTGCCGGTGATGAGGAATATGCTGATGCACTGGAATTCTTGAAGATTGGCTTCCGAAGGAATGTAGGCGACATTATTTCGGTAAACAATTATGTCGGACTGATCCAGATGCAAAATGGGTATCAGATACAGGTCCTTCCTAAGATTGATTTTGGCCGCGATCCGGACATCAAAAATGAAGAGACAAAGAGAGTATTTCTCCGCATGCTTCGCACGATGAAGGACTTTCCGAGTAAGATCTTCAATGATGCAAATCTAAAGATGGACCGTATGACTCTTTATGAGATTTTCATCAATATGTATTTACAGGAAGTACGTAACCTTGTGAAGCATGGAATAAAATCTTCCTATATTAGTAGGGAAGATAATCTGGGCTTTTATAAAGGGAAGTTAGTGGTGAATGAGCATCTTAAGCGGAATGCTGCCCACGGAGAGAGATTCTATGTCCAATACGATGAATATCTTGTCGACAGAGCGGAGAATCGACTGGTGAAGGCTACATTGCTGAAGTTACAGAGCATTACAAGTAGCGCGGAAAACCATAAAGTAATTCGGCAGCTGCTCACAGCATTTGAGATGGTAAGACCCTCTATAAATCACCAGAAAAACTTCTCACGAGTGGTGATTGATCGCAACACAAAGGATTATGGTATGCTGATGCGCTGGTCCAGAGTGTTTTTGCTAAATAAGAGCTTTACTACGTTTTCCGGTGGAACTAATGCAAGAGCTCTGTTATTTCCAATGGAGAAGGTATTCGAGTCCTATGTGGCTAAACAGCTTAAAAAGACATTTGCAGACCTGGACTGGGATATATCGTGTCAGGATAAGGGATATTATTTGTTTGACTCTCCGCGGCAGTTTGCTTTGCGGCCGGATATTGTGATAACCAGGGAAGATGGATCAAAGGTCATACTGGATACGAAGTGGAAGATCCTCGTTGATAAGCCGCGCATAAACTACGGGATTGCACAAGCGGATATGTACCAGATGTACGCGTATGCAAAGAAATATGATACTGCGGAAATATGGCTGCTCTATCCAGTAAATCAGGAGATGCGGGACCATCAGGATATTTCGTTTGATAGTGACGATGGAGTTAATGTCAGGGTTTTCTTTGTTGATGTTGCAAATATTGAAGAGAGCCTCTCAGACCTTCGATTAAGGTTGTTATGAAAGATTTTTGATAGAAGAAGTGAATGGAGCATTGAAACATATGTCATTTAAACCACCATTTGAAGTAGGAGCAGTCGTATCTAATGCGGTTATGACAGAAGCCTTTAAGGTCGGGAACATGGGCGGGATGCGTCGCTCAAAGACTACAGGCACCTTGGTGCTGATCAGCGATAATACAAAAGGCTTGTATAGCGACAAGTGGAACGATGGAGTATTGCATTATACCGGTATGGGAAAAATTGGTGATCAAGCTTTAGATAAGACGCAAAATAAAACCTTGGCAGAATCAAAGAACAATGGTGTGGAAGTCCACCTCTTCGAAGTAAATGAGCCTGGGGAATATACATATTCCGGTGTTGTTGAACTTGCCGGCCAACCATATCAGGAGACGCAGCCTGACGATAATGGAAATCCACGAAAAGTATGGATGTTTCCTCTCAAAAAGGCTTCTGAAGTAAAAGAAGAGGCGGCCGCACAGCCGAAAAGTTTTGTAGAAAGTGAACCGGAAAAGCAGTTTAGTGAGATTGCCGTGTATGAACAAACTAAAGTTTATCATAACAGGTACGGTATAGGTGTCGTTACACGAATTGAAGATGGAAACCTCTATGTTGATTTTACAATAGGTCAGAGAATTTTTATATACCCTGATTCATTTGAAAAAGGATATTTGAAGATATCAAGAATTTAAATACATTTATAACAGGAGAAAGATTATGGCTTTGACAAAATACGATTCATATTACAGTAAAATATCTGAGCAGCTAAATACTATTATGACTGATAATGAATATAAAACGCAGTCTTTGGCATTTGCCCATTGGTATCTATCAAAATATCAAAAGCTTGATGATCAGCAAATTTCAGAAGCACTAATAGATGGTGCTGATGATGTCGGTATTGATGCAATTGTTATTGATGAATCCGCTGAGGCTTTAACAATATTTCAATTTAAATTTCCTGCGAAGAAGGAGACTATTCTGAGAGAAATTGTTCAAGGAGATATTTTAAAAACTTGGAATGGATTTGAAACTCTAATTGATAATGATATCAAGTATGAAGGCACTAATACAAGGTTTGCTGAGTTTAAAAATCAGTTGGAAGACACTCTAATAACTCAATTTAAAATCGTGTTTGTAAGTTATAACAAAGGTGTAGTTGCAAACAGGTCAACTATAGAAAGGTTAGTAGATCGTTTTCGTAGAGACTCAGGAAGTAATGTTGATATTGTATACCATGATGTGTATGCGATTGCAAACATCTATGAAAGATTGAACCGAAAGAATAATATAAGAATCAGTCTAAAGTACAAGCAAATGCCGTCTTCTTATAACGTTGAAGCAAGAGGGATCAATTCATTTGTTGGATTCGTAAGCGCAGTAGATTTGGTAGATGCAATTAGCCCTTATATTGCAACCATATTTGATGAGAATATTCGGCTTTATGAATATGGATCAAAGGTTAATGAGGGGATAAATCGGACCGCAACATCTTCTGATCAAGCAGATATGTTTTATTTTTATAATAATGGAGTAGTTTTTATCTGTGACAAAGGAGCTAATAGCCCTGCTTCTAACGAGATTGTTTTGGAGGGAGCGTCTGTTGTTAATGGTTGTCAAACATTGAACGTGCTTTATAATGCCAAACAGAAAGGTAAACTCAAAAGTGAAGTGTGTTTGCCAGTTAGAATCATTGAGATATTGGATTATAGTGAAAGAATGAAAATTACTGAGTTTTTAAATTCACAAACCCAAATTAAGGCAAGCTATTTTGTCTCTAACCATCCAATAATCCGTGATCTTCAAGATAAATTACTTGAAAAAGGGTATTTCTTGGAACGTCAAATAAATGAATATCAATTTAAAAAAGACAAGGGAATTGAAGTGGGCGATAAAGACGTAATTCAGCTTGAGAGCACAATTCAATACTTTGTTGGATACTGGGATAACAGAAATGCAAGTAATGCAAAAAGAGAAAAGAACAGTTTGTTTGATAAGGTTAAAATTGAAGATTTACTCAGTACCATTAATGAAGATAAGGTTATTGAGGCTTTAACCGTTTATCGACGTATTTCTGAAGTGTTGACATATTATAGAAAGATGAGGAGAAATAACACAAAAACTGAATTTTCTGCATTTATTGGGGTCACTCAAGAGTGGCTGATAGATAAAAACGATTCTTTTAGGTTTATGAATACTGGAGATATTATTCTATTAAATTGCGTGTCAAACTTGAGACGTCAATACAATAAGATAGGAGTCAACGGTGTTCCATTGGATGAGTTGATAGTAGAAGCTGTTTTTCTTATCAGGGATCTTGCCAATAAAGATGATGAGACAAATATGGCCACTTTGACTAAGAGTGCAGCATTTTTTGAAAGAGTGCAAAGATCAATAATAAGCTTGGAAGAAAGATATGTAATCAACCGTGAGTAGAAGTATAGGGGTAAATATTGAAAAAAGTCTTGCTAAAGGGGTAAAAAACACAAGATATAGTATCCAACACATGAAATAACACTATATCTTGTGCTGCGGGTGTGGATATTCCGGAGGTCAACACGGTGCTGT
>DOVL01000064.1 GCA_003520105.1 Lachnospiraceae bacterium
TGATCTCAGGATCATGATTTCTTACGGCACCTGAAGAAAGCTCGATTCCATTACATACAAGGTCGTACTGATCAGCCATAATGCTGAGTGGATCAACCTCACCCTTCTCTGCCTGCTCAAGGATCTCCTTGCCACCGATAGGCATTGAGAATGGATTGTGGCAGAACTCAAGAAGTCCTGACTCCTCACCGATCTCATACATAGGGAAGTCAACGATCCAGCAGAACTCATATCTTTCCTTGTCCATATGGCCTTCACACTCAGCACCGAGCATCTTAACAGCCACACCGGCAATCTTCTGTGCAAGCGTCTTCTTACCTGCGCCTACAACTACGAGAGTATTTGGTGCAAGGTTAAGCTTAGTCTTGATAGCTTCAGCTGTAGCAGGATCTGCATTGACAAACTTAGCGATACCGCCGGCGATCGCACCGGTCTCATCGCACTTGAACCAATATGCCTTGGCACCTGCCTGTACCTCTATATTTGCGCAGATTGCATCGATCTGCTTTCTTGTAAGCTTGCAATCAGAAACAGGAACAGCCTTTACAACGTTATCCTTGAACGGCTCAAATCCGCAGTCAGCCAGTTCCTCTGTAAGATCACTTACTCTGAGGTCGATACGAAGGTCCGGCTTATCTGTTCCGAACTCATCCATAGCCTGAAGATAAGGAATCCTCTGGAATGGTGACTCTGAAGCTATATTATATGTTCCGTATTTTGCAAAAATAGGTGGAAGAACGTCCTCTATGATAGCAAATACATCTTCCTTGGAAGCAAATGCCATCTCCATATCAAGCTGATAGAACTCTCCCGGTGAACGGTCTCCTCTCGCATCCTCATCTCTGAAGCAAGGTGCGATCTGGAAATATCTGTCAAAGCCTGCAGTCATAAGAAGCTGCTTGAACTGCTGTGGTGCCTGTGGAAGTGCGTAGAACTTGCCCGGATGCTTTCTTGCCGGAACAAGGTAGTCTCTTGCGCCCTCAGGTGATGAAGCAGTAAGGATAGGAGTTGTGATCTCCAGAAAACCATGCTCGATCATTGCACTTCTGAGAGCAGCAACAACGTTGCATCTCATAACGATATTGTTCTTAACTGCCGGATTACGAAGATCCAGATAACGATATTTAAGTCTGAAGCTCTCATCAGCCTCCCTTGAACGATTGATCTCAAAAGGAAGCTCTGCGTGACGGTTTCTTCCGAGAACCTCAATGGCCTCAGGAACAACCTCGATCTCGCCTGTTGGGATGTTCTTATTGACACTGCTTCTCTCACGAACCGTACCGGTGATCTGAAGTGTCGACTCCTTATTCAGAGGCTTGATGATCCCCATCATCTCCTCATTCTCGATAACAACCTGAGTTGTTCCGTAAAAATCACGCATTACAACGAAGGCAAGGTTTCCGCCGACCATTCTGACATTCTCCATCCAGCCGACAATCGTTACCTTCTGTCCTGCATTTTCTTTTCTAAGCTCGCCGCAAGTATGCGTTCTAGACTGCATTTTTTTATTCCTCTCTAACTTATAATTTTATCTATTTTATTAATTATGAATCTTTTATTTCTGTTTATTAATTGAATTATGATTCATAATCATCTTTCGTATATATTTAAATATCCCTGTCTGCAAAATATTCCACGATCTCTGTGTATCCCTCTGCAGATAACTGATCCTTCTGGAACTTCTTGTTCTTCTTCATCATTACGATGTTGATGCATTTACCGGCAGCACGCTTCTCCTTTGCGATTGCAAGGATCTTCGCCATCTTGTCGGCAGGCATATTTTTCTCTATCATGAAGGCTGTCTTCTCAGCGCTTCCCGGAACCTTGAAATCTCTCTCAAGAAGGAGCATAACGATTCTCTCGAAACCGATTGAGAAGCCACAGGCAGGTGTTGACTGGCCTGTGAAACGTCCGATCATCTCGTCATAACGTCCGCCACCTCCGACAGATCCGCCGTATTCATCCATAGAAATCTCAAATATAGGTCCTGTATAATATGACATTCCTCTTACAAGTGTAGGATCAAATGCCATCTTGAAATCAGCTTCCTTGGAAGCCTCAACATTCTCAATGATAAATGAAAGTCCGTCAGCCACATCAGCGCTGAGGAAATCTCCGAGAGTATCCTTAAGGAACTTTATTCCGGTGATATCAGGTGTAACCTTCTCGAAGAGGTCAAGATATTTATCAACCACTGCCTCGCTGTTTCCTACGGAAATAAGTTCCTCCCTCACACCGTCAAGACCGATCTTGTCCATCTTGTCGAGGGTAATGAAAATGCCATCGTAATCAACTGTGTCAGCAGCTTTACTTTCCGCTTCACCGTCTTCCGCTGCAGGAGCTGCCACAGGAACAAAGCCTGCATAGTCAACCATCGCACGAAGGATACGTCTGTCATTTATTCTTATAGTGAAATTGTTAAAATCAAGTTTGCCAAGGAGAGTCGATGTTGCAAGGATAAGCTCGATCTCAGCCAGATTGGTAGGCTCGCCGAGGATATCGATATCGCACTGCATGAACTGTCTGTAACGACCCTTCTGTGGTCTGTCGGCACGCCATACATTTCCCATCTGAAGTGCCTTGAACGGGCTCGGAAGTTCATTGGAATTATTTGAATAAAATCTGCAAAGAGGAACTGTCAGGTCATATCTGAGTCCTCCGTCCACAAGATCGGCTGCGCTCTGTGCATCCTCAAGACGAAGCTTCTCACCTCTCTTAAGTATCTTAAAAATAAGCTTCTCGTTCTCGCCGCCCTGTTTTGAAGAGAGGTTCTCGATATGCTCTACGCAAGGTGTCTCAACAGAAGTAAAACCAAACTTCTTGTAGGTTTCCTTGATGAGGCCTATCGCATAGTCTCTGATCTCCATCTCTCTGGGAAGGATGTCTTTCATACCTGTCACAGGTTTCTTCTTCATTGCCATTTATTATTTCCTCCTGATGATTCGCGTAGCAGTATGCCCTCTCGGTTGTAGCTGTCGAATACGCCCTCGAGGGCATACTGCTACGCGAATCCATTATGTTTAAATATTTAAAATATCATTCCATTACGAATTTATTCTTGTGTTTCCTACACTTTCTCTTTTCTTGTCGAGCATGTCCTCGATGCGCTCGATGTAATCATCGACATTCTTGCTGTTGGCGATGCGCTCAACGTTGCCCTTGAATGGATTGACGAGCTTGGTCGATGCACCGGCTCCGGCTCCGAAGATGTCGATCTTCTCTTCCATGATGAGCATATTGTAGAGGCATTCCGTGCCCGGCTTTGCGTAGCCGACATTTTCGAGATTGCCTGCAATATTCTTCTGCCTGTACATGTAGTAAGGCTTCATGCCCATGTGCTTCGCGTAGTCCGCTGCCATGATCTGCATTTCCTTCGCATCGTGGTTGATGTATTCCTGATAGGTTGTGAGCTCCTCCTTAAGGTGAGCCGCTCTCTTAACAGCAAGGGAATGCACTGTAAGGCTCTCCGGTCTGAGCTTCTTCAGAATACTGAGAGTCTTCTCCATATTGCGCAGCTTCTCCATCGGAAGTCCGGCAATAATATCTGTATTTATATTGTCAAAACCATGCTTTCTGGCAAGCTCGAACGATCTGATAAACTGTTCAGGCGTATGGTTCCTGCCGATTATGTGCAAGGTTTCTGTATTCATTGTCTGCGGGTTGATGCTTATCCTCGTTACACCGTGTTCCTTCATGATGTGAAGCTTGTCCTCGGTGATGCTGTCCGGGCGTCCCGCCTCGATAGTGTACTCCTTAAGATGCGATAAGTCAAAATATCTTACTGCTTCCGTCAGGAAATTGTCAAAGGAAAGCTCTCCCAGAGAGGTCGGCGTTCCTCCTCCGATATATATTGAAACAAGTCTGCGGTCTCTGTTCACGTATGAAATAAACTGCAGTTCCTTCGCGAGGGCAGCCAGATAATCCGGAACCCTGTATTTGTACTGTTGAATCGGAAATGTAGCAAAGGAACAATACAGGCACCTGCTCGGACAGAACGGAATATGTATATAAAGCGCATAATCTCTGGTCGTCTGAATATCCTCTTGTACGAAAATGTCGGTCTCCCGCTTCGCAACCTTAAGTGCAAGCTCGGCCTTCTCGGTCGTCGCTGCATATCTTCTCTCGTAATCCGCGATGATGTCCTGATCGGTCTTGTTCTCCTTCAGCCCTTGCATCGCAATCTTGGTCGGTCTGACACCGGTCAGGCTTCCCCAAGGAAGCACTCTCTCCGTAAACTCGGAAAGTATCTGATAAGCCGCAAGCTTCAGTCTGTTTCTGAAGGACTTTCTGTCCTCGTAATCGCCTGTGATATAAGCGAAGAACTTAACCTCAGCCTTCTCTTCTATCTTCAGCATCGATCTCTTCTCATTAAACAGCGCAGTAAAGCACAGGGTGAATTCATTGTGAAGCTCCCGCCCTACGGACGCGACATCCACCGGTTTCATCACGGTAAGCTTCTCACCCGGATAAAATGCCATGATCATCGCACGAAGATCATTATTATACAGTTCGCTGTTCTGTACGAGAAGGATCATATTTTACCTCAGAAAAACATGTTTGTCTCTTTTTCTCTTCCGATCGTTGTGCGGGAATTGTGTCCCGGATAAACGACCGTTTCATCAGGAAGCGTAAAAAGCTTCTCTCTTATATTTGTCAGCAGTGCCTCGCCGTCGCCGGTCGGAAAATCCGATCTCCCGATGCTTCCGGCAAAGAGCGTGTCACCGTCAAACAGGTATCCGTTCTCTTCAAAATAGTAGCACATGCCACCCTTTGTATGGCCCGGAACCTCGATGCATTTTATCGTCGTTCCGAGAAGCGAAAGCTCGTCGCCGTCCGAAACCAGTTCATCAGCCTTAAGTGATATCGGCTCATCAAACATCATTGAAAGATTTGCCGCCGGAGTTCTGAGGATATCCTCGTCATCCTTGCCGATCACAACAGGCACATCCGGATAAGCCTCCTTCAGCCCCGGAACCGCTCCCACATGGTCAAAATGTCCATGCGTAAGAAATATCTTCACAAGCTTATACTGCTGATTCTTTATCATCCCGATAAGAAAGGAACTGTTGGCTGCAGGATCGATGATCACCGCTTCTCTGGTAGCTGTATTTACGACCGTGTAGCAGTTTGTCCCCAGATCACCCAGCATATTTGTAACTACGATTAAATTCTGCATATTTCCTCCTTATCTTCTGTATATCATCAGATGATCAACATACATCCGACCATCTCTCATTTATTCTTCGTTCAACATAGCTGCGTATCATTCACGTTTTCACACATCAGCCGCGCGTACGCTCGATATCAATAACGCCCTCGACATTACGAAGCTTGGCAGTGATCCATGCAAGCTGCTCCTTTGAACGAATACCGAACTGCATGGTGACAGTCGCCTTGCCCTGCTTATTGATTCGGACATTTACGCCCTTCAGGTCAATCTTCGCCTCGTTAAATATCTTGGAAATATCGAAGAGCATACCCTGACGATTAACGGTGTAAATATTAATCTCAGTGGTGAATTCCTTCTCTTCTCCGCTCTCGCTGCTGTCTATCCATTCCGCATCGATAAGTCGGGTCCTCTCATTCTCCTCCATGCAGAGAACGTTGATACAATCAGTTCTGTGGATAGATACGCCACGACCTCTCGTAACGAAGCCAACGATCTCATCTCCCGGAACCGGAGAACAGCACTTCGAAAATCTTACAGCCACATCGTCGATGCCCTTAACCTTGATGCTTCCCTTCGGAATATCATAATGGTCATGGCTTCTTCTAAGCTCAGCAAGCACATCATCGTCAGTCTTGTTGGCTTCCTTCTCTTTGTTGATCTCTTCAAGAAGACGGTTAACAACCTGTCCCTCCTTGATACCGCCGTGACCAACGGCAGCCATAAGAGAATCCCAGTCAGGGAAATTGTATTTTTTAAGAACCTTTTCCTGATAAGAAGCCTGAAGTATCTCGGAAAGGTCTATATTCTTGTTCTTGCAGTAATCCTCAACGGCATTCTTGCCCTTGATGATATTATCCGCCTTGTGTTCCTGACGGAACCACTGATTTATCTTGGTACGAGCCTGTGAGCTCTTAACTATGTTCAGCCAGTCCATTGACGGACCGCGTGAATTCTGTGAGGTTATGATCTCAACCCTGTCGCCGCTGTGAAGCTTGTATTCGATAGGCACCTGTCTGCCGTTTACTCTTGCGCCGACCATGCGGTTTCCGACCGCGGTATGCACAGCATAAGCAAAATCAATAGGCGTCGAACCGGTTGGCAGCGACTTAACATCACCATCCGGAGTGAAACAGTAAACCTGATCCTGGAAGATATCCAGATCGGTCTTGACTGCGCTCATGAATTCTTTGTTGTCGCTTGTGTCATTCTGCCACTCAAGGATCTTGCGGAGCCAGTTCAGCTTCTCTTCCTCGCCGCTTACATTCGTACTTCCGCTTTCCTTGTATTTCCAATGTGCGGCAATACCGTATTCAGCGGTACGATGCATCTCGTAGGTTCTGATCTGAATCTCGAAAGGACGTCCGCCGTGGCCGATCAGAGTCGTATGAAGCGACTGATACATGTTAGCCTTAGGCATAGCGATGTAGTCCTTGAAACGTCCCGGAATAGGCTTGTATTTCTCATGAATGATACCGAGTGCCGCATAGCAGTCCCTGACGGTATCAACCTTGATCCTGAGGGCAAATATATCGTATATCTGATCCAGGGTCTTGTCCTGGGTCTTCATCTTCTTAAAAATACTGAACAGATGCTTTACACGTCCGTCAATCTCAGCCTTGATGCCCGCTTCCTTGATGTATTCGCGCACCTCGGCAACCATCTCATTGATAAACTCTTCTCTCTCGGTAAGTCTCTCATCGATCTTGTTGCGAAGATCCATGTATACATCCGGATAGAGGTACTGCATGGAAAGGTCATCGAGCTCGATCTTGATCTTGCTGATACCAAGTCTGTGAGCGATCGGAGAATAAATATCCATCGTTTCACGAGCCTTCTCAACCTGCTTCTCATGAGACTGATACTGAAGCGTCCTGAGGTTGTGCAGACGGTCGGCAAGCTTAATGATTATGACTCTGATATCCTGAGCCATGGCAAGGAACATCTTCCTGAGGTTCTCTGCCTGAAGTTCGATCTTGTCCTGAGAAAGATTCAATTTTGTAAGCTTTGTAACACCGTCAACGAGGAGGGCGATCTCATCGGAAAATTCTCTCGCAAGTTCTTCCTTGGTAACAGCTGTATCCTCGATAACGTCATGCAGGAGGCCCGCAACTATGGTCTCCTTATCCATCTCAAGTTCTGCAAGGATGATACCTACGCAGATCGGATGGATGATGTAAGGCTCGCCGGATTTACGCTTCTGTCCGTGATGAGCCTCGTCGGCAAGTCTGTAGGCCTTCTCTATCATTGAGAAATCCTCTGACGGATGATAGAGTTTGATCTTCTCGATCAGTTCTCTGTAGAGGGTTTCCGGTGGAGTGAAATCAGCCGGGGTGTCCAGATCGCCTGCACGCTTACGGCCATAAACGTCGTAAACTATATTTATCGGCTGCGGTTCTGTCTTCGCCGCTACAACGTCACCTTCTGCGCCAGTTTCCTGAGTGACCTCCTTATTCTCTTCTGCCATAGCTGATTCCTCCTTTCATTCTTATTTACGGTTCTGACGCCTCGCATCTTCCATATCATCTCTCACGACAATTTTTCGAACGATGTGCCTAAATACAAATATTTTTATTACTCACCCTCATACTGCACTACGGATGCGACGTCGTAGCCGGCGAGGGCTTCACGACCCTTGAGGTCTGTAAGCTCGATGAGGAAGATCATTTTAACAACCTCTCCACCGAGTGATTCAACGAGCTTCGCAGCTGCTGCAACTGTTCCTCCTGTTGCGATGAGGTCATCGATGAGGACTACCTTGTCGCCCGGCTTTACAGCATCCTTGTGAAGCTCGATGGTTGCTGAACCATATTCGAGATCGTAAGAAGCCTCAACAGTTTCACGAGGAAGCTTGCCCTTCTTTCTGATGAGGGCGAAAGGCTTGTTGTTCTTGTATGCTATCGGAGAACCGAACAGGAAGCCTCTTGACTCAACGCCTGCGATGATGTCATAGTCAACGCCATCGAGAAGCTTATCAAGCTCATCAACTGAAAGTCTGAGCCCTTCAGCACTGTCAAGCACTGATGTTACGTCTCTGAAAAGTATTCCCGGCTTCGGAAAATCCGGAATTGTCTTAATATAATCTGCTACCTTGTTCATTGTTCTTCCTCCTGTATTATCTGATCATTTATACTCTGATATTTTTTTATTGATCTGAATTAACTGATTAATTCTGCTCGTCTTCTATCTGTATGTTGGTCATTAATTTGCCTTCTGGTAATCCACGATCATAAACTGCACATCTCTGTTGCCCATATATTCATTGACCTGAGGGCGGTATGCGATGTTGAGTTTCACATTCGTTTCTGCTCCACTCTCTATTTTACCACATTCAGCGTCTCCAAACCACTCTTTTATATTGTTAAAAAAGCCTTCTACGTCAAAAGACAACAGTCTGTATCTCCTGCCGGTGCTGTCCTGTACAAAAAGCCAGAGGCAGTTTCTGTTTTTGCCCTTGATCTCGGCTCTTACCACCGAAAGTCCCGCATCTGCAAAGGTCGGTTCGGCATTTCCCTCGCCTGTCGGTTCAAGTGCCGCGAGCTGCTCCACATTGTTCAGGTTGAAATACGACATAGGAACCTTCGCATCGATCACCATCTTAGGCACAAGGTCCTCTTCGGCTATCGCTTCGTTCTCATTTATCGCTATACGGAAGGCATCGAGATTCTCCTTACGGAGACTTACTCCGGCCGCCTTCTTGTGACCACCACAGGTGTGAAGAAGTGTGCTGACCTTCTCAAGCTCGGTTGCGAGGTCATAACCGTCAATTCCTCTGGCAGAGCCCTTGTAAAGCCCCGGATCCAGCTCCGAATCTGCAAAAACTATCGCAGGCTTGTAATAACTCTCCTTCAGCTTTGCGGCAACGATTCCGGCAAGGCTTTCATGAAGCTCCGGAACGTAAATAACGATAACATTATCCTTCAGGATGTCTCCCCTGCTCTCTATCGTCTCGCGAGCACTTCTGACACCCGCCTCGCATATACTTTTACGGCTCTCATTAAGTTCAACGAGATGCTGAGCAATCCTCATCGCCTCTTCCGCATCCTCACACTTGAAGAGCTCCACAGCCTGCTGGGCCGACTCGACTCTTCCGGCTGAATTGATGCACGGTCCGAGGATGAAGCCGATCGACATCGCCGTAAGCTCCTTGTCCTTCCTTCCGGTTGCTTCAAGCAGCGCCTGAATTCCGAGATTCTTCGAGCTCTTGATGAGGCGAAGTCCTTCCTTCACATATATCCTGCTCTCATCCTGCAGCTTCATAACGTCACAGACTGTAGCGATTGCAACAAAAGGTATGTAATACGCCTCATCAAAGTCTCTTCCGAGCTTCTTGTAGAGGCATTTGATAAACTTAAATGCTATCGTCGCACCACAGATATCCTCGTATGGATAATCATTTGTCTCAAGCTTCTGGTCGATGACCACATCTGCCTGAACGCGTCTCTCCTTCGGTTCATGATGATCGGTAACTATGACCGTCATGCCCTGCTTCTTCGCAAACTCGATCGCGTCAAATGCGGCGATTCCGTTATCACACGTGATCACGGTATCAATATCATCATCCAGTGCTTCGGAGATCAGTCTTACATTCATTCCGTAGCCGTCGGTTATCCTGTGCGGGATCCTGTAGTCAACCTTCGCTCCGAGATCCGAAAGTCCCTTGTAGAGTATGTAGGTTGCCGTCACACCGTCCACATCATAGTCTCCGATGATACGGATGCTGACACCCTCATCAAGCTTTTGGATCATCAGTTCGGTGCCCTCATCCATTCCGTCCAGAAGAAGCGGATCATGGCAGTTCTCGAGTCCGCCGTTCAGATACATCTCAAATTCTTCGTCCGTTTCGATATCGCGGTTTCTGATAACCTTCGCCACGATCGGGTCTATATTGAATTTTCTTGTGATCCTCTCATAATCGAGGCTCCTGCTTCGCAGTATCCACTTGGGTTGCATTGTTTTCCCTCTCTTATTCGATCAGTATGTACATATATCCGTCATCAGGCTGCCGGCCGTATGTACCCACTGATCAGTGTTATTTGCCTGTGTTTCGCATGATACAGTGTAAAAACGCTTATATTTTCATATTGCATATAATACCACAACGACCCTCCGGGGTATCCGGAGGGTAGTCATGTTTATTAGTCGTCAGCTCTCGTCAGTACTGACTCAAATATCTCATTATTTGCTTGCAGCCTTCTTCTTCGCGCTCTTAGCTGCTTTTCTTGCCTCTTCAGCCGCTGCAGCTGCTGCCTCGTACTTCTTCTGGCTTCTCTTCTTGAACATAAGCCAGAGTGGTCCGGTGATGAAGATTGATGAATATGTACCGCAAATGATACCTACCATAAGAGTAAGTGTGAACTCCTTGATAGCTGCAACACCGAGGATGTAAAGCACAAGTACTGTTACGAAGGTTGTGAGTGATGAATAAATATTTCTTGAAAGCGTCTGAGAAATACTTGTATTTACGATCTTCTCATAACCATCTGTGTCTGCGCTCATAACCTTGAGATTCTCACGGATTCTGTCGAAGATGACGATGGTTGCATTGATCGAGTAACCGAGTATTGTAAGCATACATGCGATGAAGGTACTACCTACTGACAGGTATGCTACAGAATATACCATGAAGACTATCATTACGTCGTGGATGAGGGCGATAACCGCACTCACACCAAACTTCGCATCAGAGAATCTGAATGCGATGTAGATAAGCATCAGGATTGAAGCGATAACAACGGCGATGATAGCGTCTCTACGCATCTCATTACTGATCGTGCTGCTTATATTCTGTGACTCGATATCAGCTTCGGTAACTCCAAACTTCTCCTGAACAGCCTTTGAAACTGCTTCTCTCTTGTCCTGAGAAAGCTCAGCTGTCTTAAATACTATCTGATTGTCGCTGTCAACGATCTGAATCTGGATGGTTCCTTCAGCAACGCCTGCTGCCTCTGCGATAACAGGGCGGATCTCAGACTCTGCCTCTTCAAGTGTGTATTCCTTGTCAAATGCGATAGTTGTTGATGTACCGCCTGAGAACTCCAAGCTGAAGTTCATGTTCTTGCCACGGTTGTCGATTCCCTTGTTAACGAAGAGGAATGCGATACCTGTAACAATAAGAAGCACTGAAATAGCGCCTGTAACCTTGAAATATTTTGAATAAGAACGAACCTTAACCTTCTTTGCGCGGCCATAAAGCTTCTCGCTTGTAACACCGAGAGTGGTGAATACATAAAGCAGGAATCTTGTGATGAAAAGTGCTGAGATCATGGAAAGAACGATACCGAGGATAAGAGTTCTTGCGAAGCCCTTAACAGTACCTGAACCCATGTACAGGAGCACTACGCCGGCGATGATCGTTGTTACGTTACCATCGATGATGGCTGATGTAGCCTTAGAGAAACCGGCCTGAACAGCGCCCTTAACGCCCTTACCTGCCGCAATTTCTTCTTTAATACGTGTAAATATGATTACGTTGGCATCGACCGCCATACCTATTGAAAGGATGATACCTGCGATACCAGGAAGTGTAAGTGTTATATGTAAAGTCTGTAAGAAGAAAAGCTCGAGGATGATATATGTACCGAGTGCGATTGATGCAAGGAAACCAGGGAATCTGAATACAACGATCATGATAAGGAAGATAATTCCAATACCGATAGCACCTGCAAGAAGTGATGTATCAACGGCATCATTTCCGAGTTTAGCGCCTACTACCTGTGAACGGAGTTCTGAAAGTGTAAGCGGAAGGGCACCGATCTTGATGGTACTTGCAAGCTGCTTAGCCTCATCGAGATCATCCTGGCCTTCGATAACTGCAGAACCACCTGTGATAGCTGATTTAACTACAGGTGAGCTTACAATAGCTCCATCGTAAACGATGTAAACGATATTTCCGACATTTGCAGATGTAACATCAGCAAACTTCTTGGTTCCTTCATCAGTAAATGTAAGCTGAACAACATAGTCGTCGCCTGTAGTACCCTTCTGGATAGCTGCATTTGCGTCCTTGATATCAGCACCTGTAAGAGCAGCTGTGTACTCTCCGCCTGACAGGAACTTAGTCATGTTGTCGCTATCAAGGAAAAGGAGCTCACCCGGACGACCAAGATCGTCGAGGATCGCATTTGGATCGTATTTGCTTGTATCTACAGGAATCTCAACTGTGATACGGTCGCTGCCTTCCTTATAAACCTCACCATCAGGGCTGTATGTATCAACTCTTCGCTGAAGCTTATCAATAGTACTGTCGATCTCAGCGCTTGAAGGATTGTCATCCTCTATCTGGTATGTAACGCTGACACCACCTCTAAGATCAAGTCCCAATGCAATATCACTCGCACGGCCGATCATAACCGCATCTCTTCCTTGTTCTGAAGCTGTCACACCGTTGTTCTTTTCCTCAACAATACCGAACAGAACGG
This sequence comes from Lachnospiraceae bacterium, assembly GCA_003520105.1. GTDB lineage: Bacteria > Bacillota > Clostridia > Lachnospirales > Lachnospiraceae > Eubacterium_Q. The sequence continues at coordinate 12,589 of DOVL01000064.1, forward strand.
AATAAACACCGCCTGCTACGAGAGCAAGGAAAAGTATAAACAGCGCGAGCGCTTTCCTCTTTGCTTTCTTCATTTCTTTCTCCTCTTTTACAGCTTATTTTTTTATATAATAACTGTTCTCACAGTTTATTATTTATTTTCATCACAGCCACGTGATGTAATAACAAATACAATGTTTCGGCATATGTCCATCATTGCATGTTGCTATTTATACTATCGCATTGAATATGTAAATGCATCATCAGGTGCACAGTCATTGCCTTCGTTACAGTCCGTCTGTACTTCGCAGCCGTCTCCGGATGGCGTATCGTTCGCACCTATCGGCTTTCTGCCGAGTCTCTCATCGATCTCAGCCATGGCAGCCTTCATCATGAGTGCACATTCGATCCTCTTACGTTCAAGCTCACAGCCGATATCGTAAGCATCAAGCAGGCTTCCATGGAACTGATATGCATTTGCCGCGCAGCCGCCGCTGCAGTAGAACCTTGCAAAACAGTCCTTACATTTATCCTTGGCATAAACGTTGCAGAGCTTGAACTCGTCAACGATATCCGTTCTCTTCACACCATCATATACATTTCCGATGACGAAATCCGGATTACCAACAAACTGATGGCACGGATACAGGTCGCCTGTCGGTGTTACCGCCAGATATTCCGTTCCGGAACCACAACCCGAAAGTCTCTTATATACACAAGGTCCGCCTTCGAGATCTATCATGAAGTGGAAGAAGTTTACAGGTCTTCCCTCTTCATATCTCTTCAGAAGTTCCTTCGCAAGCTTGTCATACTGATCACAGATAACCTTAACGTCATCCTCAGTGATCGCATAATCCTCATCAGGCGGAGCTACAACCGGCTCCATCGAAACCTCATCAAAGCCCTCATCCATAAGGTCGATCACGTCTTCACAGAAATCGGTATTGAAATGGGTAAATGTACCTCTTACGTAGTACTGACCCTTTCTCTTAGCTCGGAAATCCTTGTATTTCTGAAGGATGATATCATGACTGCCCTTACCGTTTCTGGTAGGTCTCATAAAGTCATGAACAGCCTTTCTTCCGTCAATACTGAGAACCACATTTACCAG
>DOVL01000070.1 GCA_003520105.1 Lachnospiraceae bacterium
ATGTTGATCCGGGAACCATGAGCCCTTACCAGCATGGTGAGGTTTATGTTACCGAGGATGGCGCCGAAACTGACCTTGACCTCGGACACTATGAGAGATTCATTGATGAAGATCTTAATAAATACAGTAATCTGACCTCCGGAAAGGTGTACTGGAATGTTCTGAATAAGGAAAGAAGAGGAGAATACCTGGGCTCAACGGTCCAGGTTATTCCGCATATTACAAATGAGATCAAGGATTTTGTTTACAGAGTCGGAAATGAGACCGATGCGGACGTTGTTATCACTGAGATCGGCGGTACGATCGGTGATATCGAATCACAGCCTTTCATCGAGGCAGTCAGACAGATCTCACTTGAGGTCGGGAAGGAGAACAGCCTCTTCATCCATGTTACTCTGGTTCCTTATCTTCATGGTTCGGATGAGCATAAATCAAAGCCAACCCAGCATTCCGTTAAGGAACTTCAGGGTATGGGCGTCAGCCCTGACATCATCGTGCTTCGCTGTGACGAACCGCTTGAAGAATCAATATTTAAGAAGATCAGTCTCTTCTGTAATGTTAAAGAAGACTGTGTTATCGAAAATATAACGTTACCTAACCTTTACGAAGCACCGCTTATGCTTGAGGAGAGCGGTTTCTCCGATGTTGTCTGCAGAGAACTGAACATCAAAGCAGATAAGCCTGACCTTACAGAGTGGACAAATCTTGTTGAAAACATCAGAAACCTTGACAAGACGGTTACAATTGGATTGGTTGGAAAATATGTCCAGCTCCACGATGCATATCTTTCGGTTGCAGAGGCACTTCATCATGCGGGCTATGGTAACGGTGTAGAGGTTAAGATCGAATGGATCGATTCGGAAGAATTAAATGAAGATAATTATGAGATGCGACTTGGCAAGCTTAGTGGTATAATAGTTCCCGGTGGTTTCGGTGACAGAGGTATCGAGGGTATGATACTTTCTGCAAAATATGCCAGAACGCATAACATACCTTACTTCGGTATTTGTCTCGGAATGCAGATCGCAGTGATTGAATTTGCAAGGAATGTTGCAGGACTTGCCGAAGCATGCTCAGGCGAATTCCATGACGCAACTGATGTTAAGGTTATTGATTTCATGCCGGGGCAGTCTGACAGCGTTGACAAGGGCGGTACACTCAGACTCGGAAGCTATCCTTGCATGATCACTCAGGGAACACTTATGGAGAAGTGTTATTTCCCTGCTGATTCCGAGAATGGCAGCGCAGAGGGAGATAACGTTCATATAATCAGCGAACGTCACAGACACAGATATGAATTCAATAATGATTACAAGGACATCCTTACAGGGGCAGGTCTTGTGGTATCAGGTCAGTCTCCTGACAAGAATCTTGTTGAGACAGTTGAGGTTCCGGGACTTAACTTCTATCTCGGAGTTCAGTATCATCCGGAATTCAAATCACGTCCGAACAAGCCACATCCATTATTCTTTGAATTTGTCAGATGTGCGTCATTATTATAAATAAAAGAGGAAGAAATCATGAGCGAGTTTAACAAAAAGCTGATACTTGAAGACGGAAGCGAGTATTACGGCTATTCCTTCGGAGCTGACAGGGATGCCGTGTGTGAGCTTGTATTTAACACCTCTATGGTCGGATATCAGGAGATACTTTCCGATCCGTCATATACATATCAGGGTGTTGTAATGTCATATCCGCTGATCGGTAATTACGGTATTACCGATGAGGATTTTGAGAGCAGGCTGATAGGTCCGTCGGCTCTCATCGTAAGAGATATCAATGATAATCCTTCAAACTTCAGATTTACAAGAACACTGCCGGAGCTCCTTGAGGAGAATGATATTCCGGGACTTTACGGAGTGGATACAAGAAAACTCGTGAGACAGATAAGAGATAAAGGAAGCTGCAGGGCCATCCTGACAGATGCTTCCATGCCGGTTTCGGGCGGTCTATATAAGATCAGTTCAACGCCTGTTCCGACGGATGCGGTTGCTAGATGCAGCTGCAAGAAGAAGTGGTACATAAGAACGACCAATCCCAGATTTAAGGTTGTTGTTATCGATTGCGGTATCAAGACAAATATTTTAAAGATGATGAGTAAGCATGGCTGTAATATAACGGTTGTTCCTTACGATACAAGCGCTGAGGAGATCATTGCTCTTGATCCGGACGGACTTTTCATATCAAACGGTCCGGGAGATCCGGAGAATGTTACTCCTGTTATTGAGACACTTAAGGCTCTTCGCGGAAAATTGCCGATTTTCGGTATCTGCCTCGGGCATCAGCTGATCGCTCTCAGCTACGGTGCCAAGACTTACAAACTCAAATTCGGTCACAGAGGCGGTAACCATCCTGTAAAGGATCTGACCACCGGTAAGATAGAAATCACCAGCCAGAATCACAGCTACGCTGTTGATAAGGCTTCCGTAGAGGGTACGGGACTTCAGGTTTCGCACATCAATCTGCTTGATGATACGGTAGAGGGGCTTATGGCTCCGGAGGACAGATGCTTCTCTGTTCAGTATCATCCGGAAAGTGCTCCGGGACCTCAGGACAGTACTTATCTGTTCGACAGATTCATTAAGAATATGGAGGATTACAGGAATGCCTAAGAGAACTGATTTAAAGAAAATACTTGTTATAGGTTCCGGTCCGATCGTTATCGGTCAGGCGGCAGAGTTTGACTATGCCGGAACTCAGGCCTGCCTTGCTCTTAAAGAGGAAGGCTATGAGGTCGTTCTTGCAAACTCCAATCCGGCGACCATCATGACAGATACATCTATCGCCGATAAGGTTTACATGGAGCCTCTTACATTAAAATATCTGGCAAGACTCTGCAGATTTGAGAGACCGGACGCAATAGTACCGGGTATAGGCGGACAGACAGGGCTTAACCTTGCCATGCAGCTTTATGATAAGGGAGTTCTTGACGAATGCGAGATCGAGCTTCTCGGAACAGATGCAGCCAGCATCAAGATGGCTGAGGACAGAGAGCAGTTCAAGGAACTTTGCGAGAGAATAGATGAGCCTGTTGTTCCTTCTATGATCACATACAGTATTGAAGAGGGACTTAAGGCGGCAGAGGAGATTGGTTATCCTGTTATCCTCAGACCTGCATTTACACTTGGAGGAACCGGTGGCGGTTTCGCTTATGATCCTGAAGAGATGAAAGAGATGATGAAGAACGCACTTGCTCTTTCACCTGTTCATCAGGTTCTTGTAGAGAAGAGTATCAAGGGCTACAAGGAGATAGAGTACGAGGTAATACGAGACGCAAACGATACAGCCATTGTTGTCTGCAACATGGAAAATCTCGATCCTGTCGGAATCCATACAGGTGATTCGATAGTTGTTGCTCCTAGCCAGACACTTACCAATAAAGAATACCATATGCTTCGAGACAGTGCGCTGAAGATTATCAGAGCCCTTGGCGTTAAGGGTGGCTGTAATGTTCAGTATGCGCTTGATCCGGAGTCATTTAAATACTATGTTATCGAGGTTAATCCTCGTGTATCAAGGTCTTCAGCACTTGCTTCAAAGGCCAGCGGATATCCTATAGCAAGAGTATCTGCGAAGATAGCGGTAGGTATGAATCTGGATGAGATTCAGCTTGCAAATACACCTGCCTGCTTCGAGCCTTCTCTTGACTATGTCGTAACCAAGATGCCGAGATTTCCTTTTGATAAATTCACTCTTGCTTCGAATACACTCTCAACCCAGATGAAGGCGACCGGTGAGGTCATGAGTGTCGGAAGAACCATGGAGGAAAGTCTCCTCAAGGCTATCAGATCACTTGAGGACGGTAAGAATCATATACATCTGAAGAAATTTGATACGGCAAGTCTCTCAGACAAGCCATATCCTGAAAATATAAATGAAGCCAAGGAAAAGCTTCTCAAATATATCGAAGAGGGGACTGACGACAGAATCTACGCTATCTCTCAGCTTATGTGGCTCGGAGTGGATTATCAGCTGATCTACGACAGAACTAAGATCGATATGTT
>DOVL01000077.1 GCA_003520105.1 Lachnospiraceae bacterium
TGAGATGTTCTGAAACCGTCAAAGAAATGCATCATAGGCAGCTTTCCTGCGATAGTCGCAAGATGAGCAACTGCGCCAAGATCCATAACCTGCTGAACATTATTTGAGCAGAGCATTGCAAAGCCGGTCTGTCGGCAGCTCATTACATCGGAATGGTCGCCAAATATTGAAAGTGCATGTGTCGCAAGTGCTCTGGCAGCAACATGAAATACTGTCGGAGTCTGTTCTCCTGCCAGCTTATACATGTTCGGGATCATCAGAAGAAGTCCCTGGGAAGCTGTAAATGTAGTCGTATACGCACCTGCTGTGATCGAACCATGTACTGCTCCGGCAGCTCCGCCTTCGGATTCCATTTCGATGATATTTACCTTCTCACCAAAAAGGTTCTTACGTCCGGCAGCAGCCCATTCGTCCATACTTTCTGCCATAGGTGAGGATGGTGTGATAGGATATATGGCTGAAACCTCTGAAAATGCGTATGCAACATGTGCTGCAGCTGTATTTCCATCCATAGTCTTTCTTGTACGCATTACTGATCCCCTCCCTTCTTGTCTGCTGATTTATCTGCCTGCTCCTGAGTTTCTTCAGACGCAGGTTTTTCATCCAACGCATCATTAAGGAGCGCTGCTCTCTGCAGATATATATAATCCGGAACCTTCTGTTCCTTTATAACATTTCTCATACAAACATACTGGCACATCTTGCAGTTCTCACAAAGAGAAGGATCTACCACTGCATGTTTCTCTTCCATGTAGATCGCACCGTTTGGACAGTTGTTTACGCAATCCTCACAGCCGATGCAGGCTGAATCGCAGACCTTAAGCTTATCCTCATAATCATCAGTTGATGAGCACGGAACCAGCTTCATGCCCTGATAAGGAACCATTGTTATGAGATTTCTAGGACATGCAAATGTACAGTCTCTACAGCCAACGCATTTTTCAGGATCCACAACAGCTGTTCCGTTCACAACAGAGATAGCTCCGAATCGGCAGACTGCAGTACAGTCACCCTGTCCGCAGCATCCTGTGGTACAGATACCAAGAGCCTTTGCATCCTGCTTTACAGCATCAGAACACTTTGATATGCCCATGCCTTCAAATACAGCCGAAGCTCTTGAACCGCCGGAACACTTTACAAATGCAACCTTTTCCTTAAGCTTTGTCAGATCATGGAGGGTATCCACGATGATCTTCTTCTTGCACTTTATAGTGCAGGCCTCACAGCCGACACATTTATCATAATCTATTACCGCATGATTATTTACTATCGAAACTGCTCCTTTAGGGCATGAACGTTCGCATTCACCGCAGGCGATACATCCATATCCGCAGGTTGTCCTTACTACGCTTTCCTCTTCTTCTGTAGAAGAACATGGGATAAAGTTCGTAGCCTTTCTTGGAATCATCCTTATGATTCTCTGTGGACATACATTCTCTGCTGCACAGTCTCCGCAGCCATTGCACTTCTCACGGTCGATCACTATCTTCCCGTCCTGAATGCTGATAGCTCCCTGTTTACATACAGGTACACATGAGCCTACGCCCACACATCCACTCTTACACTCGCCTCTGATAAAACCGGCTTCAACTGCCTCCCGGCAGCTGCTACACTTGCCCTGAAATCTTGCTGTGCCGGCCGCGCATCCAGCACAGGCAACAAAAGCAACCATATCAGATAAAACTGCCTGATCATTCTCTTTCATATGCCATCTCCTTATCTCTTATTTCATAACCCCGTTGTAAGGATTAATTATACTCCCTTATTTTTATTGATAGAGCCTACGATTTCAAAAATCATAAGCCCTATCAATATTGCTCGAGTGTAATGATAGTGTAATGTAAGCGCTTACATTTGTCAATACTTATTATTAAAAACAGGTATATAACATCTAACTTTTACATTTCACTGGTTTTCTCCGCTCGGCGGACATGATAAGAGTTTTTTTTACAGAAAATACAGATTTTGACGTTGAGAAGATACTGATCCCGGACACTCCGGAAAGAAATGCCTTTTACAGCGATATGGATAAGCTTATGTATAAACATTTTACAGAATACCATAAGCTCAACAATCTACTCTGGGTATGGAACTGTCCACTTAAGGAGGGTTATCTCTAGCCACGGTATTTTTCATTTCCCGGTAAAGAATAATATTCCATCTTATCTTTATACATCATTTCGTCCGCCACTTTAAACATCTCATCGACATCCTTATTCCCGCTGGAACTATAGCTGTATCCGATAGCGCAATGGTATTTTGTCTCAGCAAGCTTTTCCCGGATGCGCTCGATAAGCTTACGAACATTATCCTCAGAGGCCTTCCTGCAGACTATTATAAATTCATCTCCACCGACTCTGTAAACGGCCTCTCTCGAGGTAGTCGCCTTTATGAAACAATAGGCCAGAGTTTCCAGCGCCTTATCTCCTGCTACATGGCCTTCCTTATCATTTATTGCTTTCAGGCCATTCATATCGATCAGAATCAGGGCATTCAGATCCTTTGAATCATTGCTGGTGGCAGCATAAAACGACTGACGGTTTAAGAGTCCGGTAAGAGGATCCTTTTCCGCAGACTGAAGGATTAAAAATACATAATATACAAAAAGTGCTATGGTAATGGTTACACAGAATATTTTCTGAAAATCCTTTCCGAGTATAAACGGAAGGACAAGTCCTGATGCGAAAGCAAAGCAAAGAAAGACGATTGGAAAGAGTTCCTCCGGACGTTTGTTGCTGCGTTTAAGCAGCAGGTAAACAAGCAGTACGGAATACACGCCTACCATGATATACGGAAGATATCCTAACGGCCCTCGCTCAAGTTCTCCTTCACTGTTCAGTGAGAAAACAATTCCCGTAAAAATTGAGATTATATCTAATATAACAAGGATTATAGCAGGAACAAATACGCCCCAGTGCACGTATTTGCCAAGAGTATAAATAATAAACGCAATAATAAAAGGCGTTGTGCTATATCGGATGGCCATCAGTACGAGACGAAGCTTTGGCATCTCATCAAGGCTCTCCAATGAAAACTCTAAGAACACGATCATTGAGAAGATAAATAACGCAAGTATCAGTGCATACATGCGCAGTATTGTTCTCTTATCCAAAAATACAGTTGTTCTGAGCAGAATAGCAAACGCCAGAAGAACCAATATATTTTCCCAGTTTTGAATGATCAATTCTTTAATCATGTGCAGAATTCCTTCCTCTTCGAAGTTTTCCGATATTCCAAATACTGTCAACTGCTTTCAGACATTTCAGTC
>DOVL01000312.1 GCA_003520105.1 Lachnospiraceae bacterium
TGCCGACAGATCTTCTGCCGCCACATTGTTTTCTTTCTCATATTCACTTACAAGATGCTTTACCCTGTTCAGTTCAACATTATGGCTGTTATCCTTCTTTTTTACGAAGATAGCAATTATAACGGAATTTACGATCACAGCCAGTACAAGAAATAAAGCAATTATACCAATTGTTTTCTTTATACCCATATCTTATTCCGATCATACGAGTGACCAACAAATATCACTGCATTATAGATTGTATTTATTATCATACATTACTCGAAGCGATATCCCACGCCCCATACGGTCAGTATGTGTTCCGGCTTCTTCGGATCCTTCTCAAGCTTTTCACGTAGCCATTTGATGTGAACCGTAAGAGTCTGCGATTCGCTTTCGCTGTCAGCACCCCAGATATGACTGAATATTTTATCCTTGTCCAGAACCTGTCCCTTATTTTCCATCAGATAGAGAAGCAGCGAATACTCAGTCTTGTTAAGTGCAACCTCTTTTCCTCTTACTGTCAGGATTCTCTTAACCTTATCGAGGCATATATCGCCGGCAGTTATCTCATCCGTTCCGTATCTTCTCTTCATGATACCGGCAACCTTGGCAAGTAAAATATCGATATCATATGGCTTCTCAATATAATCATCCGCACCGAGTATAAGTCCGTTCAGCTTATCTTCCTTACTCACCTTCGCACTGACGATGATTATCGGAACATCCTCCTTCTCACGGATTGCCCTGCAGACCTCGAAGCCGTCCATACCCGGAAGCATGACATCAAGAACAATGACCTTGGCACCTTCGTCCTGAAAAACTTCAAGACCTTCCTCCCCGGTCATTGCATGATACACATCATACCCTTCTGCAAGAAAGAAATCCTGCAGAAGAGTACCTATTTCTTCGTTGTCCTCGACTATTAACACATCTATCATGGTTTTTCCTTTCGGATCACGATTACTTCGTAATCGCGACTTTACCATCCCATTTCACCCAGCCAATTGGAAACCTTGCGCTCGCGGGAGCGGATCTCACTATCGGTTACTTCACCGTTCTCATCTGCGAGTTTTCCGAGCTCCAGCTCTCCTTTTATATTACCATCAACTATGTATAAAATTCTACTGCATTTTGCCGCACTTTTCTTATCGTGAGTAACGATCATGATCGTCATTCCTTCACCGTTAAGCTTAGCAAGCATTCTCATAACCTCTTCCGAAGAACTCTGATTAAGGGCACCTGTCGGCTCGTCTGCGAAGAGTATTTCAGGACTGTTGATAAGGCTTCTGCAGATACATGCTCTCTGAAGCTGTCCGCCGGAAACCTCGGTGATGTCATTATCACCGATCTCACTTATTTCCATCTTTTTCATCAGCTCTCTTGCCTTATCATCGATAGCCGCTCTTTCCTTTCCGGAATGTGCTTCATAGCCCGGAAGGATGATGTTATCGAAGATCGTAAGATTCTTCAGCATATTCATCTGCTGGAAGATAAATCCCATAGTCTTAAGTCTGTAATCTGCCATCTGCTTCTCTGACATATCCGTGATCTCGGTACCGCAGAGCTTAACGCTTCCTGCAGTTGCCTTGTCCATACCTGATACCGAATAGAGAAGTGTTGATTTGCCGGAGCCGGATGGTCCCATTACTGCGACCATCTCGCCCTCCTCAATCTCGAAAGAAACATTCTTAAGAACGTTAATCTGTCTCTTATTCACAATATATGTCTTACATAAATCCTTAACTTCAAGTGCTGCCATTTTTCTGACCTCCATCTTTATCATTCCATTAACAGTATTATCAATTCAAACCGATCAAACCACATAATTTACGTCGATTGATCTCCTGTATTTCTGCTTGATCATTATTCATTATTCATCATTCTTACATCTATCTTCTTAACTCTTCTTGATGCATACATACATGCCAGTACGCTGCATACGATAAGCAGGATTGGGTAGAGCACATATATTTCTGCAATCTTCAGTTCATATTTCACATCGACTGCGCCCATGAAACCGAAGATACTTCCTGCTGTAATATTTGTGAAGAAGCCTGAGGTAAGTGCTCCTATGATAGTTCCTATCAACACTGCGATACCCATTCTCTTGGTCTGCCAGCGGATAAGCTTTTCGTTGCTGTATCCTACTGACTTAAGTGTTGCTATACTGCTCTTCTCACGAGTCATAAAGGTTCTCTGCATAAGCATGATAACCATGATATTTATAAGAGCTACAACTATGATAACCATGATCTTGTAAAGCTGAAGATCCTGGATTATGCTTCCTATATTGTCCTGAACAAACTCGAGCATCGGTTTAACCTTGTAACCGTCTCCAAGATTGTCCTGCAGTATCTGTCCGATCTCAGCGGCTGAGTAATCTCCGTCCAGAACTATCTGATATGCCCACATTGTGCTGAAATTCTCAAGTGAAAGATCAGCATCCTGATGGAACCTCATGCTGTCGCCCATATTGTTCATTGACTGATAGAATGCTGTTATGATGTATTCCTCTTCAACTCCACCGTTCGCTATATATACGGTATCTCCGAGGTGTGCATCTATTCTTTCCGCAACCGCTTTGGTAACAGCAATCTCATTCTTATACTGAGGAGCTGTACCTTCAGAGTATTCATACTTTGTGGCGTCAGTATTTAATCCCTGCATAGCCATTGAGTTATATACTTTATC
>DOVL01000220.1 GCA_003520105.1 Lachnospiraceae bacterium
CAACAGAGTCAGTTGTAGCTGATATTAAGGAAGACGCTCCTGCAATGCCTGCCGGTGGTATGGGCGGCATGGGTGGAATGATGTAATTCACGCCTAAGGATTTTCGATTGTGATTTTTCTGCTTGAATTATCATTTTAATCGTATTATTATGAAACGGCACAATGTAATATTTTTTATAGATGTATATCATGGATGGTTTTGATCGGTTTATGAGCTTTACATCATGGCAATATCAAAATGAAGAATTTCATGTGATATATACGAGAGGTGATCAGGTGGAAAAGAAAATCTTCAAAAAAACTATAGATGGTGAATTGATTGAAATAACAGAGGAAGTGGAAGATCCTGCTCAGGAGTTTGGAATTCAGGCTGAGGTGATTGAAAACGCATCGGGCGTTGATTCTGAAAAGTCGCCTGATGAGGCAGTATCCGAAGCTATTTCGGCTGAAATTGCAAAACAGCCGGTAACTAAGGATATGAATATTAAATATATTCTCAGTCTTCATCCGGAAAGCTCAGTGATCCTCATGAGTATCGGAATGGGTTGCATCAGCTGCTTTGCGGCAGAGATGGAGACTCTTGCAGAGGCTTGTGTGGTTTATGGTCTTGATCCTGACGATGTTACAGAATATCTGAATGGCGAACTTGGACTGCTTCCTGTAGAATAGAGTGATTTTTTCATCAGAATATGTTATTATTACAAGGCAGCAGAAATTGCTGCCTTGTTTTGTCATTATTAATATGCATCATTTAATGTTGTAGTATGATCAAATGAGTATAATTATTTGATTCAGTCAACGTTGTAAAGAAAGATTGGGGAAAATAAAATGTTCAAAACGACGGTTGGTATCGAAGGTATGATGTGCGGCATGTGTGAGGCACATGTAAATGACGCTATCAGAAAAAGTCTTGATGTTAAAAAGGTTTCGGCGTCACGTAAGCATAAGAATGCAGAGATAATTTCGGAAGCACCTCTTTCAGAGGATGTTGTAAGAAAAACAGTTGAGGAGACCGGTTATACGGTTACATCCTTCAGCAGTGAAGAATATACTAAAAAAGGTTTGTTTTCAAAATGAAGATAGGACTGTTTGATTCGGGCTCCGGCGGTCTGTCTGTGCTTCATGAGGCATTTCATATGCTTCCTGATGAAGAATTTATTTTCTACGCGGATACAGACCATGTTCCTTATGGTATAAAAAAGCCTGAAGAGATAATTGAATTTACAACTGAAATAATCGGTTTTCTTATCAAGCAGGGTGCAGAGGTTGTTATAATTGCCTGTAATACTGCTACGAGCGTTGCTGTAGAAAAGGTAAGAAAGCTTTATCATATACCTATTATCGGTATGGAACCGGCAGTTAAACCTGCTGTAAATAACAGACGCAGTAAAAGGGTTATGGTTATGGCGACGCCTGTGACGATCAGAGAAAATAAACTGAAAAGTCTGATCGATAAGGTTGATACCGACCATATCTGTGATCTGCTTCCGATGCCGAGGCTTGTTAAATTTGCCGAAAATGAAATGTTTGAAGACCCTGATGTGTATGAATATCTCGAGGAGCAGTTTTCAAGTTACGATCTCTCAAAATACTCTGAGCTTGTACTTGGTTGTACGCATTTTAATTATTTTAAGCCGTGTTACAGAAAGTTCTTTGAACCGGATACAGAATTCATCGACGGAAACAAAGGAACGATCAAAAATCTTGCTTCCAAGATGGGACTCGCGATATCATCTGAGGATAGAAGAGTATATTTTGAATCGGTCGATGATATGATGAAAAAATCTAATTGTACGTACTATGCTTCGGGAAGAAAAGTAACCGATGAGAAGGCACTCGGTCGCATCATGCGACTGCATAACAGGCTTGAGGACGTACGAGAATATTGATCATTTACGAGATCATTTATACCTGATCGTTCCGATTATTTGGATTGAAGAGGTTTTGATATATATCGAGAATAATAGTTATTTAGATAAATGGAGGATTTAAGATGGGCAGCTGGGAAGAAAATATAAGACGTGTTGAACCGTATGTTCCGGGAGAACAGCCATCCGACAAAAATATTATCAAGTTAAATACAAATGAGAATCCTTACGGACCGTCTCCTAGAGTTAAGGCTATAAACCTTGATACGGATCTCCTTAAGAAGTATCCGGACCCTAAGGCAGAACTGCTGGTAAGCACACTTGCTGCTTATCATGGGCTTGACGAATCTCAGGTTTTTGTAGGAGTAGGATCGGATGATGTTATTGCCATGTCTTTTATGACCTTCTTTAATTCAAAGAAGCCTATCCTTTTCCCTGACATTACTTATTCTTTCTATGACGTGTGGGCTGATATGCTTCGCATTCCATACGAGAAACAGCCGCTTGACGATAACTTTAATATCGTTAAGGAGGACTATCTGAACAAGGAAAATGGAGGAATCATCTTCCCTAATCCGAATGCTCCGACCGGAATACTTGTTGACCTTGCGTTTATCGAAGATATCGTAAAGGCTAATCCTGATTCGGTTGTGATTATTGACGAGGCATATATTGATTTCGGCGGAGAGAGTGCACTTCCTCTGATCGATAAATACGAGAACCTTCTTGTTGTAAGAACATTCTCTAAGTCGCGTTCAATGGCCGGACTCAGAATAGGTTATGCCATGGGTTCGCCTAAACTTATCAAATACCTTAATGACGTTAAATATTCATTTAATTCATATACCATGAATATGCCTTCAATCATTCTCGGCTCTGAAGTAATAGCTGATGATGAGTATTTCAGGGAATGCACAGGTAAGATAATTGAAACGAGAGAGTGGTTTTCTGACAAGCTGAAGACACTTGGTTTTAAGGTTCTCCCTTCAAAGGCTAATTTTGTTTTTGCATCACCGGACAAGGTAAGTGCGGAAGAGGTATTTAAAACGGCGAGAGAAAACGGCATCTATTTCAGATTCTTTAATGCTCCGAGAATTAGCAGTTTCCTCAGAATTACTATCGGAACAAGAGAAGAGATGGAGAAGGTTGTAAGTTTTCTTGAGGGTATTCTCTAAAAAAAGCAACAAATCGCATACCTTCGCGATTTGACAAGCTTAAGATCAGTAAATATAATTAAGACTATCCATTATTATATTTCATTCATATGGTTCCGCTGACGGGAACATACTCCCGGTAACAGAGTAATATAGGCAGATATTATTCTGAAACCTAGATAAGATGGGAGTAGAAAATATGAATAAAGAAGAAGCACGCAGCAAAGTCTGCGAAATGCTGAGAGAAAGTCTCAGTTCAAAATATGATATTGTTGATGTCTCCATAGTTGAATATACGAAGAATAACGGCGTGCATGTTGAGGGCGTTTCTGTTAAGGTAAGAGACTGTAATACAGTACCTTGCATATATTCTGTTGATTTCGGCAAGCTTGATTCGGAGGATAAGATCAGAGATATCCTTCCGGGGCTGTGCAGTACTTTTGACATGGCAATAAAGAATGTTGCTCAGACATTTGTACCGCCTGAAATTGATTTTGAAAGCTCACGCGACAGGATATTCTTATCACTTATTAATTATGAGTTGAATAAGGAACAGCTGGAGAATTGTCCACATATTATTTTCAATGATCTTGCGATCACATTCAGACTAAGCTTCAGTATAGAAGACAGCAATTCGAGCACATTGATCACAGACAGTCTTGCATCAATCTGGGATAAGAGTACCGAAGATCTGTGGAATATAGCGGTTGAGAATTCTGTACGGGATCTTCCTGTTTATATTGAACGGCTGGAAGATGTAATGAAACAATATTGTGGCTGCGATCCTTTCTGCGAGCCGGTTTTAGCCGATAATCCGTTCTATATTCTTACAAACAGAAGACTGTATTATGGGGCTTCATCAATACTTTACACCGATGTTCCCGGAGATATTTATAAGAATGTTGGCTGTAATTATTTTATCCTTCCGTCAAGTATCAATGAGCTTATCATTGTTCCGGAGGATTCGTGCGATGACAGGAACTTCCTCAAAGGGATGGTAGAGAGTGTCAACAAAACGCTTTACAGCAAAATGGATTATCTCTCCGATTCGGTATATTATTACGATCATGAGACTAACAGGATTGCCATTGCATGACGAAAAAGTGCGAAACGCCTTGACTTTGTACCCTGCGAGGTTTAAAATATAATTTGTGTCATGAGAGACACGATAATTAGATTTTTGGAGGGAATAGCAATGGCTAAGGGCACAGTAAAGTGGTTCAATAACCAGAAGGGTTATGGATTCATTACTGACGAAGAGGGCAAGGATGTTTTTGTTCACTTCTCAGGACTTAACATGGAAGGATTCAAGACACTTGAAGAGAATCAGGCTGTTGAGTTTGATGTATCTGAAGGCGCTAAGGGACCACAGGCTACTAATGTTACGGTAATTAAATAATACTGATTTCAGTAATATATTTGATCGTTCACTAGTGATTAAAGGAGCTGCATTGCGGCTCCTTTTTGCGTATATATATTTTCAACAAAAGCGACTAAAAGATTTGTTAAAAACTAACAAAAAACAGTTTGACAAACATTTATCCGTTTTATAAAATGTTATGTAGAAGTATAATGTTTACTTGGGAGTAAAAGCTGTGGTTGAGGATTACATTTCAAAGAAAGATAGGATAATATCCACTGCGATAGATATAATCTGTGATTCGGGTTTATCTGCGCTTACAACAAGAAATATTGCCCTTAAAGAGAATATGTCGGAGGCTCTTCTTTATAAGTATTACGGAAGTATTGATGAAGTGCTGAAGGACGTTGTTGATTATTATTTTAAGTTTGACAAGGGTATTCAGGCTACGATCAGTGCTAAGGAATCAAGCTACATAGATAAGATAAAGGCTTATGTTGATTCTTATGCCAGTTACTATGATAACTATTATGCACTGTCGGTTATTATGCTTCAGTACGAGGAACTTCTGCATAATCCGGTAACACGTGATAAGGTAGCTGAGGGTACACTTGACAGAAGAGAGTTTCTTACGAAGCTTTTTGAGGGCGCTATTGCGAATAAAGAAATTCAGCCTTATATTCCGCCTGATAAGTTGTCAATGGTTGTTACCAGCATCATTTACCAGCTGACACTTAACAGAAGGTTTGTATTTAAGAAAGAGACATTTCAATCTGAAACGAACAGATTTGTCGATAAAATGATTGAATTTATTACAATACGCTGATTGGAGGATAACATAATGAAGGTTTTAGTTGCAGAAGACGATATGGCGAGCGGCAAATTTCTTACAAAGCTTCTGGCTAAATATGGTGAGGTTGTTCTTGCCAGAGACGGAATCGAGGCTGTAGACAACTTTGTAAAGGCTTCCACGGGAGGAGAGAAGTTTGATCTCGTATGTCTTGACATTATGATGCCTAAGATCGATGGTTATAAGGCTCTTGAATCAATCAGAAATGCTGAGAGAAAGCTTGGAATACCGAGAATCTCTAGATGCAAGATCATCATGATAAGTGCGCTTGATGAGGGCTTTGATTCAACCTACGCAAGCGACGATTATGACGAATATATGTGTAAGCCAATTGATATCGTCAAGTTTGACAGTTTGATCAAGAAGATGGGATTAGTAGATTAAAAAATGGATATATTTGATTTTATGAGAACTGAGAAGAGTAAGGGAGACTGCCCGCTTGCAAGAAGGCTCAGACCGAAAACACTTGATGATATAGTCGGTCAGGAGCACATACTTGGCAGGGACAAGCTCCTTTACAGGGTCATCAAGGCCGATAAACTCAGTTCTATTATTTTATACGGACCTCCGGGTACCGGCAAGACAAGTCTTGCTATGGTAATTGCAAATACGACAAGCGCTGAATTTAAGGAGATCAATGCCACAACCTCGGGTAAGAAGGATATGGAGGAGGTTGTTAAAGAGGCAAAGGACAAGCTCAGAATGTATGGAAAGAGAACCATACTTTTTGTTGACGAGATCCATCGTTTCAATAAGGCTCAGCAGGATTTCCTTCTTCCTTATGTTGAGGACGGTACGGTCATTCTTATTGGCGCAACCACGGAGAATCCTTATTTTGAAGTGAATAGTGCGCTTATTTCGAGGTCAAATATCTTCGAACTAAAGCCTCTGACCAAGGAAAATATAAAAGAGCTTGTTAAGAAGGCTGTATATTCGGAGGAGGGAATGGCATCATATGATGCTGAGATCACAGATGAGGCAGCTGACTTCCTTGCTGACATGGCTGAGGGAGATGCAAGGCATGCGCTTAACGCAGTCGAGCTTGGCGTTCTTTCCACTGAGAGGGACGAGAAGACCGGTAAGATCGTGATTGATATCAAGGTGGCTGAGGAATGCGTTCAGAGGCGCCACATCAGATATGAGAAGGATGGGGATAACCATTATGATATTATTTCCGCCTTTATCAAATCCATGAGAGGATCTGATCCGGATGCGGCTGTTTATTATCTTGCCAAAATGATATATGCCGGGGAAAGTGAGAGATTTATCGCAAGGCGTATAATGATCTGTGCTTCCGAGGATGTCGGAAATGCTGATCCGAATGCGATAGTTGTTGCAACTGCCTGTGCTCAGGCCGTTGAAAGAGTCGGCTTTCCTGAGTCACAGATAATCCTTGCTCATGCAGCAACCTATGTGGCTACCGCACCGAAGAGTAATTCAGTAGTTAATGCTATTTATTCAGCGATGGACGCTGTTAAAAAATATGGTAATGCTCATGTTCCGGATCATCTGAAGGATGCACATTATCCGGGCGCGAAGGAGCTTGGACATACCGGTTACAAATATGCTCACGATTATCCGAATCACTATGTAGAGCAGCAGTATCTGCCGGATGCACTGGTTGATGAGCAGTTCTATATTCCTTCCGACAACGGACATGAGAAGGAAATAAACGAGTGGTTTAAAAAGATTAAAAACAATTGATGGTGAACAACTATGGATAATAAAGAAAATAAGGATTTTAAAAGTACTTACACTCGTGGGAGCAGGATACTTGCGATGGTGACGCTTTTAATAATTGTTGCTCTTATAATTGCAATGTTTGTTTGTGCAATTATCGGAAGTAAGCTGTATCTGGGCTTTCTCTTTGCTGCAGTTATAGTGCCTTGCCTGATATATGCGATTGTTTGGCTGAGGGGAGTCCTGAATAAGTCGTATGGAAGAAAAATCATCGGGGTCGGTGAAATTACTGATGAAAACAAGGCGGATGATCCTGCAAATAATGACCTCACAAATAAAAACGATGTATCCGGGGGATCAGGCAAAACAGAGTAGATATTTAGATAAGGAATTGAAATGAAGAAGAGACATAAGATTCTTGCTTCTCTTTCGGGTATGGCGGTTGCCTCCGGCGCATTTGTTATATTTGAAAGTATGAGAGAGCTTAGCTCACTGACGGTTCGAAATGTTAAGATAAGCTATAATAAGGATAGTGAGACTAAACCGGTCAGAATAGCATATTTTGCCGATTATCATGAGGCAGTCGGCGGAAAAATGAATAGTAAGATTGCCAACGCTATCGCAAACAGCAATCCGGATATCATACTTATCGGCGGAGATATGCTGAATGGTTATGAAAAGCTTGAAGTACTTCCGTCGGTTGATCTGATCGACAGGCTTTATAATATAGCTCCTGTATATATGGCGCCGGGAAATCATGAGCGGCGTGCCGAAGAGAAGGTTTATGAAGGCAACGAGCTTCTCTATGACAGGTTCATGGAGGGCATAGAGGATAAGGTACATTACCTGAAGAATTCTTCTGAGTATATTTCAGTCAATGGAAAATGGATAGGTTTATACGGGCTTGATCTTCCTCTTGACTATTACAGAAGGATGGAGAAGAGAGAACTGGATGCGTCGGAGATGAATCAGTTTCTCGGTAAACCTGAATCTGAGGTATTCAGTCTGCTTCTGGCACATAATCCGGAGTATTTTGAAGTTTATGCAGAGTGGGGAGCCGATCTTACTCTGTCAGGGCATTTTCATGGAGGAATAATCAATATTCCGTTGATCGGTGGAGCGATTTCTCCGAGGCTTAAGGTCTTACCTAAATACACCAAAGGAATGTATGAAAGTGAGAAAACACCGGGGAAAATGATGTATCTGACAAGCGGTATCGGACAGCATTCGATTAAGATCAAGGTAAATAATATACCTGAGATAGTTATTATCGATCTTGTGATATGACAAAATCATTTATTATGTCAGAAAATTATATAATGCGTTATGATTTTGATATATTTATCGAAGGATCTGTTGTATTTTTAAGACATGAAGATGATAAAACGATAAGATAAGTGTTGTTTCAACATATTTCGTATCGTGAACACTCAGAGAAAACTCATATATACATGTTTACAGTATATATGATATATTATTTTGGATGATTATTTATTTGGGAGGTTATGGAAGATGAAAAGGATTAGTGGTTTTGTTAAGGGTGTAAATTTAGGTGGATGGCTTTCGCAGTGTGCGGAATACACCTATGATCATTATGATACTTTCATCACGGAAAGTGATGTTGATAACGTTGCGAAGCTTGGCTTTGATCATGTTCGTGTTCCTGTAGATTACAATGTGATAGAGAGAGGCGACAATGATTATATAGAAGAAGGCTTCAAATATATTGATGAGTGCATCCGGTGGTGCAAGAAGAACGGTCTTAAGATGATCATCGATCTTCACAAGACTTACGGATATTCTTTTGATCCGCTTGATAAGATCGACAGAGTTGATTTCTTCACAAATGAAGCAAATATTCAGAGATTCATCAATCTTTGGAAGTACATCGGTAAGAGATATGCCGAGTACAGTGATTTTGTATGCTATGAGCTTCTCAATGAGATAATCAGAGATGAGGTTGCTGAAGATTGGAACAAGGTCGTTATGAGAACCATTGCTGCAATCAGAGAGGTTGCTCCGGATTCAATGATCATCTTCGGCGGTGTAAGATATAACAGTATCACATCCGTTCCTATGCTTGTTGATCCTAAGGATGACAAGGTTATTTACACCTTCCATTGCTACGATCCGCTTATCTTTACTCATCAGGCTGCATACTGGGTTGAAGGTATGCCGAGTGATTTCAGAATCGATTATCCTGGTACCATCGAGGAATACAGAGAGAAGAGTCTTATGCTCACACAGGAGCTTGGCGGCGCTCTCTATACACAGGACTTCAAGAGCTTCGGACCTGAGTTCTTCGAGCAGCTTTTCCAGCCTGCACTTAAGATTGCTGAGGAGAGAAATATTCCTCTGTACTGTGGTGAGTATGGTGTTATCGATCAGGCTGATCCGGGAGCAACAGTAAGATGGATGAAGGATATCAATACTGTATTTGAGAAATATGGTATCGGTCGTGCATACTGGAACTACAAAGAGAAGGATTTCGGTCTTATAAGCGGACATTACGACAGCGTTATGGATGATATGATGTCAGCTATGTAATTTATATAATAGTTAATAGATTTGATTATGTTCAGAGCGGATAATATTTCGGGATTATCTGCTCTTTTTTTATTAATATTTCACTACTCTTTTTAATTGCAAAACGTATGAAAATCCTTTATTATAAGTAGGATTGTAATTATTTACTGGTGTGGGGCAAAATAATGGATGATAAGGTTAAAAGTATAATTGAAGAAGAGTCTTCTGTAGATAAGCCTGAAGAGAAGGTTGAAGAGAAAGTCGAAGAGACAAAACAGGCTACGTTACAGGAAGATTCCGAGGGGGATAAACCGGTTGATTCTGTGGAGGAAAAAGCGGGAGACTCAGTAGAGGATAAATCGGTAGACTCTGTAGAGGAAAAACCGGGGAACTCAGTAGAGGATAAAACGGCAGAAGAAAAATCTAAAGAGAAATCCGAGGAGAAGACGGAAGATAAGATTGAGGAAGTAAAGCCGTTTGTCGATAAAGCTGCTTTTGAGAAGGTGAAAAAGAAGAAGCATATCGTCAGATGGATATTGGTTGCAGTAGCGGATCTTATCCTGATTTTCTATTGCATAATGACTTATCTTTCGTATAAATATTTTGCTCCGGGAACAAGGATCAACGGTAAGGATTATTCCTTAAAGTCATACGATGAAGTGGTTGAAGATGTGAATTCCAAGTATGATGGTTATGTCCTTCGCATCCGCTACAGAAATGGCAACGAGGTTCTGACCAAGGATGAGGCGGGACTTATTGCAACCGCAGAAAAAGATATCAAGAAGATCAAGAAGAAGCAGAATCCGTTCCTTTGGTTCACATATCTCTGGAGCGATGATAATACAGTTGAGTTTGAATTTGATTGTGATAAAGATGTGCTTATGAGCAGTCTGGAGAAAAGCGATTTCCTGGATCCTGATAAGATGGTCAACCCTGAGGAACCGAGTCTTGCATTTAATGACCGAACAGGCCATGTTGAAGTGGTTGATGGAAATCCGGGAACTCTTCTGGATAAATTCAGTGTTTTCTTTCTCTGCTACAATGCAGTTAAAGAGATGAACAGCTATCTTGATATAAAGAATAGTGACTGCTACATTAAGCCAAAGTTTTCTGAGGAATCGCCTCGTATCGTAAATACCGTAAGACGTATTAATCACTATCTCGATGCCAAGGTTACATATCTCTATGGCTCGGTTAAGATCAATATTTCGGCTGAAAATATATATAATATTCTTGAAATCTCCGATGATTATTCTGTTTACCTTTCTAAACAGAAGGTCAGAAGTTTTCTTGAGAAGCTATCCAAAGACTATGATACCTTTGGTAAAACAAGAATATTTAAAACTCACAACGGAAAATTCTTCAAAGCGGTCAGCGAAGAATATGGCTACCAGATAGATGTGGATAAGGAGACAGACCTCCTGTATATGTCTATAGCAAACGGCGAAACAGTAGAACGTGAACCTGAGTTTATTCATAAGGGATATAGTTATGATAAACCGCAGGATGACCTCGGAGGCAATTTTGTTGAGGTTGATCTTACCAATCAGATGGTTTATCTGCATGTTGACGGTGATATGGTATTTGAATCAGATTGTGTAACCGGATGTATCAGAGAAGGACACAAGACACCGTCGGGAATTTTTGATGTGGATGGGCTTTATCATAAAGTTGTTCTGAAAGGTCCTGATTATGAATCTCCTGTTTCATATTGGATGCCGTTCACAAGTGATATCGGTTTCCATGATGCGACCTGGAGAGGCACATTCGGTGGTGATATTTATATCAATAATGGTTCTCATGGCTGTGTTAACATGCCACTGGGAAATGCAGAAACAATGTTCTATCTGATCGATCCGGGATTTCCGGTTATCATGTATTGGGAGGAGGATCTTACAAGATGACAGATATTTCTTCTGAGATAAGTACAGAATTAGATAAGGCGTTAGAATACATCATTGCAAATAATGGACAGGCTTCGCCTGAGATTGGCCTGATACTTGGTTCCGGTCTGGGCGAACTTGCAGATCAGATAACTGACAAAACGGTTATTCCATATGGAGATATTCCGGGCTTTCCGACATCTTCGGTCGAAGGTCATAAGGGATGCTTTGTATTTGGTAAACTTGAAGGCGTTTCTGTTGTCTGTATGCAGGGCAGAGTGCATTACTACGAAGGATATTCGATGCAGAAAGTCGTTATGCCTGTAAGGCTGATGTGCAAAATGGGTATCAGCAAACTGATCCTCACAAATGCAGCCGGAGGAATAGGCGACAGCCTTGAGCCGGGAAGTCTTATGATCATAACTGATCAGATCACAAGCTTTGTGCCTTCACCGCTCATAGGACCGAATTATGACGCCGGTTTGAGATTCCCGGATATGAGCAGTGTATATTCACCGGAACTTGTTTCAGTGATCAAAAAGGCTGCAGAAGATTGTGGTATAGATATTCAGACCGGAGTTTATCTTCAGACAACCGGTCCTAATTATGAGACCCCTGCGGAAATACGTATGTACAAAGCTCTCGGAGCTGATGCAGTTGGAATGAGTACTGCCGTCGAAGCTATGGCAGCTGTTCATGCCGGCGTTAAGGTTGCTGGTATCTCGTGCATCACAAACAAAGCAGCCGGCCTCTCAACAACCCCGCTTTCCCATGAAGAAGTCCAATCCGCCGCCAACAAGGTCAAATCCAACTTTCAGAATTTGTTGAAAGTTATTATCAAAACGATTTAAAAAATAGATTTAATTGTAAAGGTAATTCATAGTGCGATGATTCGTGCACGCATGTACCTCTGAGGGCGTATTTTATCTACAACCGAAGAGGTATATGCGTGTGCGAATCTAAATTATATTTAGCAGTTTAAGGTAACAAATTATGACAAGAGAACAATTTAGGCAACTCGTAGACTCACAAATACTTGTACTTGACGGTGCGACAGGAACCAATCTTATGAGTGTCGGCATGCCGCTTGGTGTATGTCCGGAGAAATGGATCCTCGAGCATCCTAAGAAACTTATCGACTTACAGACCTCCTTCATTGAAGCAGGTTCGAATATAGTGTATGCACCTACCTTCACATGTAACAGGATCAAGCTTCAGGAGTATCATCTTGAAGATGAGACTGTCAGAATGAACAAGGAGCTTGTGGCTCTGTCGAAGGAAGTAATTGCGAAGAATAATTTCAGAGGATATGTTGCCGGAGACATGACAATGACCGGCAGACAGCTTTATCCGATCGGAGATATAAGATTTGAACAATTAGTTGATGTTTATAAAGAGCAGGCATCGGCGCTTATTGAGGCTGGTGCTGATCTTATTGTTGTTGAGACTATGATGAGTCTTCAGGAGTCAAGAGCAGCGATGATAGCCATCAGAGAGGTTTCGGAAGAAATTCCGGTTATCGTCAGCATGACATTTAATGAAGATGGTAAGACACTTTACGGTACACCTCCTGAAGTTGCGATCACTGTACTTCAGGGACTTCATGCAGATGCGGTAGGTATTAACTGCTCAACCGGTCCTGAGGAAATGATCACTCTTGTTGAGAAGATGAAGAAATATGCGGAGATACCTGTATTTGCGAAGCCAAATGCCGGAATGCCTGAGCTTGTTGATGGTAAGACCGTATATCTGATGAAACCGGAGCATTTTGCCAACTGTGCAAGAAAGCTCGTATATGCCGGAGCTTCTTTTGTTGGAGGATGCTGTGGATCCGATTGCAGACATATAGAAAGACTTAAACGTGAGGTGAGAGCACTTCGCCCGCCACATGTTAATGAAGAACATAGAAGAACTCTTTGCTCGGAAACTATGATGCTTGATATTCCTTTGGATGGTCCGTTCCTTGTTGTCGGTGAGAGGATCAATCCTACAGGTAAGAAAGCTCTTCAGGCTGAACTTCGAGAAGGAAAGCTCGACATGGTTGCCGATATGGCCGTTTCCCAGGAGAAGAACGGAGCAGCAGTGCTCGATATCAATATGGGTGTAAACGGAATTGACGAAGAAGAGATGATGGTTAAAGCGATATATGAGGTTACGGGACTTACTCCGCTTCCGCTCTGTATCGATTCAAGCTATATAAATGTAATCGAAACCGCCCTCAGGATATATCCGGGCAGGGCGCTTATCAATTCAGTTTCTCTTGAAGAGAAGAAGTGCAGACCTCTTTTCAGGCTTGCTAAAAAATATGGTGCAATGTGCATCCTTCTGCCTCTTTCCGATGCAGGTCTTCCTGAAACTGCAGAAGAGAAGAAACAGAATGTCAGAGAGCTTGTACGTATAGCTCTCGAAGAAGGCCTCACAATGAATGACCTTGTGGTAGACGGACTTGTGTCAACTGTCGGCGCTCTTAAGGATGCAGCTCTTATGACACTTGATACGATCAGATTCTGTCATGATGAATTGAAGCTTCCGACAATCTGCGGTCTGTCAAATATTTCCTTCGGCCTTCCGGAGAGAATCAATGTAAATACAGCATTTCTTACAATGGCGATTGCTGAAGGTCTTACGATGGCTATTGCCAATCCGGGACAGGATCAGCTTGTCAATGCCGCTTATGCATCCGACCTTCTTCTGAACAAGGCGGAGGCTGATAATATTTATGTTGCTAAAGTAAGACATATAGATACTGCGGCAGGCGGTGCTGCCAAGAGTGGTGCAGCTTCTGGCGGTAGTGGTTCTGCTGACAAAACAGCGGGCGGTGCTGATAACGGAGCAGCGTCTAGCTCGCCTGTATATGACTGCGTTATCAACGGAAATAAGAGACAGATAGTCGATGAAGTGAAGAAGATGATATCGACCGGGGCAACTCCTAAGGATATTATCGATAATGAACTTATCCCGGCAATCAATCGTGTCGGTGTGCTTTTTGAGGAGAAGAAATTCTTCCTGCCACAGCTTATTTCAGGCGCAAATGCGATGGATGCCGCTATTGAGTATATTACACCTCTTCTTAATACCGGAGAATCTCAGGAGAAGAAGGGCACCGTTGTTTTTGCATCCGTGGAAGGTGATATTCACGAGATCGGCAAGAATCTCTGCGTTCTGATGCTGAAGAACTACGGATATGATGTTATCGACCTCGGAAAGGATGTTCCTGCCGATGTTATAGTCAAAGCTGCAGAGGAGCACAAGGCTGATATAATCGGTCTTTCGGCGCTTATGACTACGACTATGATGAAGATGAAGGAAGTCATTGAATTTGCTCACAAGAGTGGCTGTAAAGCCAAGGTTATCATCGGTGGAGCGGTCATTACCGAAAGCTTCGCTCAGGAGATCGGAGCCGACGGGTACTCAAAGGATGCAAACGAATGCGTAAGACTTGTTCAGGATATACTTGGATAAGTATATTTAACCATAATTTTACTGTGTGATTATTGACATTGAACGGTTAAATCAATATAATTGTCTGTATGATAAATGGATAGAAAGACTACTTGAAAGGTGGAATTAAGATATGAAAACTAAAGTTTTATCTCTTTTAGTTGATAATACATCAGGAGTTCTCAGCAGAGTTTCGGGAATGTTCAGCCGTAGAGGTTACAATATTGACAGCTTATCTGTAGGTGTTACCGAAAATCCTAAGTATTCTCGTATGACAGTTGCTGTAAGCGGTGATGACCGTATACTCAGTCAGATCAAGAAGCAGCTCAATAAGCTTGAGGATGTTGTTGATATTATCGAGCTTGAGGATGGCTCATCAGTTAGAAGAGAGCTTGTGCTTGTAAAGGTTAAGGCTGATATGGCTGAGAGACAGGAGATCATCGCTGTAGCCAATGTATTCAGAGCAAGCATAGTTGATGTTTCACCTGATTCACTTATGATAGAGCTTACAGGAAATACGAATAAGATAGAGGCTTTCATAAATCTTCTGAACGGATTCACCATTCAG
Organism: Lachnospiraceae bacterium; assembly: GCA_003520105.1. Taxonomy (GTDB): domain Bacteria; phylum Bacillota; class Clostridia; order Lachnospirales; family Lachnospiraceae; genus Eubacterium_Q. The sequence continues at coordinate 15,331 of DOVL01000220.1, forward strand.
GAATTCGTAAGAACAGGTCTTACCGGTCTGGTTCGTGGAAATTAGTTCAAATATAAATGCAGTGCAGTTGTTCTGCACTGCATTTTTTGCATAGGAAAGTCCGGGGGAAGGACAGAAGAGTATATTTGTTTTATTGAGGAGGGATTAAATTATGATTAGGTATTCAAATGTATTTGATAACAAAAATATGCTCCTTATCGAGCAGGGTGGTTGTTATTTTGTTTACGAGCATCAGATGGACAGATCAAACACGAGCGTTTCTGCCGCAAATGCATATTTCATGCGCGAAATGAATGTTAAAAAGCGTCAGGTTCTCTGTCAGCTTAACGGAACTTCGCTTCGTATGCAGGCAGGAGCTATGCAGTGGATGACAGGTAATATTCAGATGAAGACCGGACTGAACATCGGAAATGTTTTCGGCAAGGCTATTAAGGCCAAGGTTACCGGCGAGTCTCTTGCGAAGCCTATTTACGAGGGGCAGGGCTGCATAATGCTTGAACCTACATATAATTACATCCTTATCGAAGATGTCGGCGCGTGGGGACCGAACGGAGTCGTACTTGATGACGGTCTTTTCCTTGCCTGCGATTCATCTGTTGAAGAGAAGGTTGTTGCAAGACATAATCTTTCTTCAGCTGTTTTTGGTGGTGAAGGTATCTGGAACCTGAGTCTTCGCGGACAGGGCTTCTGCGTCCTTGAATCACCGGTTCCTCGTGAAGAGCTTTTTGTATTTGATCTTGATAATGATGTTCTGAAGATTGACGGAAACATGGCTATCGCCTGGTCTGCTTCACTTCAGTTTACAGTTGAGAAGACTTCAAAGTCATTGATCGGTTCGGCTATAAGTAAGGAAGGACTTGTAAATGTATACAGAGGAACGGGCCGTGTTATGATGGCACCTACACTTCCGGGAACACTTAATAAGTTTGAAAATAATGGCCCTGAGCAGAAATCATCTAACTCACATCCGATGTCTGCACTTGGCGACTGATGAGGTGATATCAACATAAAGAATACTTGGTAGTATTTGTGAGAATTATGTTGAAGTATTATCAACATGGGGGAACATCTTCGTGAATCATCTTGAAGCACAATCGTATATAATGCCGTTTATAGAGGACAAGATCCCTGAAGCAAAGCAGGAGGATTTTGTCCTCCATATGAACAGCTGCCCTAAATGCCGTGAAGAGCTGGAAATATACTATACGCTTATGGTCGGAATGAAACAGATCGACTCTAAGCAGGAGATAGCGACTGATTTCAGCTCTGATCTTGCTCTGCGCCTAAAAAAGCTGGAGCATCATCTGAAAGGACGTAAGAGAAGGAAATTCTCGGCGTTCTCAATTGTTATTGCCGGCTTGGTGGCAGCTATTTTTGTGTTCTACGGAAGAGCGCTTGTTAAGGTTTATGATTTTGAACAGGACAGAAAGCTGAAATCTCAGGGTAATTATTATTTTCACAGAGAGCTTGATGATACGATACTGCTATCAGAGAGGGACAGAGTTAATGAAAGTGCAAAGCTTATTGCTGAGCCTGAAGTAAGTATATTCAGGAAGATAGATGTTTACAGGGATATTAAGAGTCATATCGACGATGTTGATCGTATCGGAATAGATATATTTGATGACAGAGAGATAAAAACTGAGGAGGGAAATGATGAAAAAACTTCTGCTGATTGACGGAAACAGCATAATGAACAGAGGCTACTACGGACTTCCGGAGATGACCAATCACAGCGGACTTCATACCAATGCAGTCCTCGGTTTTCTGAATATTATTTTCAAGATAATTGATGAGGAAAAGCCCGGAAATATAGCCGTGGCTTTTGATCTTCATGCACCTACCTTCAGACATAAGATGTTTGAGGCTTACAAGGGAACTCGTAAATCAATGGATCCCGAACTCAGAGAGCAGTTTCCGGTTGTTAAGAAACTCCTTACGGCGATGGGTATTACCATAATCGAGAAAGAGGGACTGGAGGCGGACGATATCATCGGTACAATGTCCGTGAACGGTGAGAAAGAAGGATACAGTGTTACTGTTCTTTCCGGCGACAGGGATCTGCTTCAGCTTGCAACCGATAAGGTGCTTATCAGGATTCCTAAGACCAAGTCCGGCAAGACCACGGTTGAGGATTACTATGCATCCGATGTGATGGAAGCATACAAGGTTACTCCGAAGGAATTCATCGACCTGAAGGGCCTCATGGGCGATACCTCCGATAATATCCCGGGCGTTCCAAAGGTGGGACCGAAGACGGCTGAGGGTTTTATTACGAAATACCATTCGATCGAAGGCTTGTATGAGCATCTTGACGAGTTAAAGGAAGGTGTTACAAAACAAAATCTTATCGAATATAAGGATCAGGCTTTTTTATCAAGAACTCTTGCTACGATCAAGCTCGACTGTGATCTGGGAGTTACTGTTGAAGAAACGGCTGTATCTGATGAGAAGATGTTTTCTTCCGATGCTTATGATATTTTGAACGAACTTGAACTGAAGAGCATCCTCGGAAGGTTTAATTTTGAGGAGAAGAAGGAAGAAAGGAAGGAACTTGTTATCAGAAACCTTTCTTCAGATTTGATTGACGAACTTATTTCTCTTGCGGCTGCTGCGGGACATGCGGGAATGTATCCGGTTACAGATGGTGACGGAAGTATTATCGGTTCGGCTGTAGCAGTTGATAACGATATTTTCATAATCAGAGATATGGGCGAGGTTTCAACCGGGAAAGTATACAGAAGGCTTCAGGATGAGAAGATCACGGTCAGCTTCATCGGTATAAAGAAACTCATCCGTCAGCTTGAGCTTTCAGAGGATGATGAAATCTTTGATATCGGAGTTGCGGCTTATCTTATAAATCCGCTCAGAAATGGTTATGAATATAATGATATAGCAAGAGATTTTCTTGGTGAAAGTTATCCGGACAGAAAGGAAATAATAGGCAAAGAACCTGTTAACTTCTTCATGTTCGACGAGGAGAAGCTTAGAAAATACATGGCTTACGCATCGTCAACTGCCTTTGCGGCATATGATAAGGTTTCAGAAGAAATCTTTGCAGATGATATGCTGGCCAAATTATATACAGATATAGAATATCCGCTTATTTTCGTGCTGGACTCTATGGAAGAGGCAGGAATAGCTGTTGATTCGGAAGAACTGAAAAGCTTTGGCGAAGGGCTTAAGGTTAGGATAGAAGAACTGAAGAGTATGATCTATGAAGGCGCAGGTGAAGAGTTTAATATCAATTCACCTAAGAAGCTCGGAGAGATACTTTTCGAAAAAATCGGTCTTCCGAACGGTAAGAAGACCAAAACAGGCTATTCAACAAATGCCGAAGTGCTTGAAAAACTTAAAAATGATCATCCGATCATTCCACTTATACTTGAATACAGACAGCTTACGAAGCTGCTCTCAACCTATGTTGAGGGCCTGCTTTCGTGCGTTGCTCCTGACGGAAGGATACATAGCCATTTTAATCAGACTGTTACTGCAACCGGCAGGATAAGCAGTACAGATCCGAATCTTCAGAATATACCGATGAGAACAGGACTCGGAAGAGAGCTCAGGAAGGCTTTTGTTCCGAAGGAAGGGTATGTCTTTATTGATGCGGATTATTCGCAGATCGAGCTGAAATGTATGGCTCATATGTCAGGTGATGAAAAGCTTATCGGAGCTTTTAAGAGCGGAAGTGATATTCATGCCATGACAGCTTCAGAAGTGTTTGGTGTTGCACAGGAGAATGTTACTTCTGATATGAGAAGAAAGGCTAAAGCTGTTAACTTCGGAATTATCTATGGAATCAGTGCTTTCGGACTTGGGCAGGATCTTGATATAAGCAGGAAGGAAGCACAGGATTATATAAATAAATATTTTGAAACCTATCCGAGAGTTAAGGTTTATCTGGATACTCTTGTCAGCTTGGCCAAGAAGAATGGAAGCGTATCAACTCTTTTTGGAAGAAAGAGACCTGTTCCGGAGCTTCAGAGTTCGAATTTTATGCAGAGAAGCTTTGGTGAGAGGATTGCGATGAATTCTCCAATCCAGGGAACTGCTGCTGATATAATAAAACTAGCAATGATAGCTGTTTATGAGGAACTTCAGAAGAGAGGACTGAAGTCAAGACTTATACTTCAGATACACGATGAACTTCTTATTGAGGCAAGTATTGATGAGGCGGAAGAGGTAAGGAGGCTTCTGAAAGAATCCATGGAGAAGGTTGTGCAGCTTTCAGTTCCGCTTACAGCAGATGTTCACGAGGGAACCAGCCTCTATGATGCAAAATAGGCACTTAGAAATGTTTATGCGGCCATAGGATTTAATGTGCAGAAATAGTATTGTTTATAATTATGATATAAGATATGCAGGATTATAGAAATGAAGGTTATCGGCATAACAGGTGGTATCGGTTCGGGTAAGAGCCGGGTTATGAATTACATAGCGGAAAAACGCGGCGTTTATATCCTTGAGGCTGACAGACTTGCAAAAAGCCTTATGAATAAGGGCGAAAGGATTTACATGGCTGTTACGGAAGCTTTCGGAGAGGAGATACTCGATGAGTCCGGAGAAATTGACCGCATTGCTCTTGCCGGGATTGTTTTTAATGATCCTGATAAACTCAGTCTGCTTAATCAGCTTACGCATCCGGCTGTAAGGGAAGAGATCATAAATCTGATCGATCTCGCAGATCAGGGCTTCATAAGAAACGAAAGGCATGAAAAGATTGATATTTTTATGATCGAAGCGGCTCTTCTGATAGAAGAGGGCTATAAGGAAATCTGCGACCATATGATATTTGTCTATACAGACAGGGATATCCGAATAAAAAGGCTTATGGAAGGCAGGGGATATACAACGGAGAAATGCCTTGCTGTCATGAATAATCAGAAGGATGATGCCTTCTACAGAGATAATTCAGATATCGTCATTGATAACTCTTATGATTTTGAAATGACTGAAAGAATTATAGATGATATTTTCAAAAATTATATTTATAATTGTTGATTATTACCATATTTATGGTAAAATTAGAGTATGGTCTATAAGACTGCATTGCTTGACTTTATTACTTGAATTATTGGGGGTACAAAAGTTTTGTCGAGGGATTTTGTTGAATCAACAACAAGCAGGCTTCTTGTTCTGCGTATCATAACATATGTCGGATTGGCTTTGTATACTATTATTATCAAAACGGCCGGTCTATCAAATGACAACAAGGTATATATTTACTATGCTTCAGTATATCTTGTATGTCTTCTTGCTGACATTTATTCCATATTTAAAGATTTATTATTCAGAAACACATTCCAGACTATAAAATGTTTAGTGCAGCTGGGTCTTCTTACTGTGGGAACTTTTATTGTTAAGATAAATTCCGTTGAGTTTATCAGCGTGATAGTTGCATTTTTCTGCATCTACATGGATCTCATTCTTTTCGATATGTCCTTTGATAATATTATACTTATGTACAAGAAGATCGGTGGCGGCGTGTTGATCGCACTCGGATGCTTTAAAGCAATCGGCGGAAGTATGGATACTTACATGCTTATTATTTCCGGTCTGTGCGCAGCAGCTATTATTACCATATGCTTTGCGGTTTCGGATTTTTATAACGGAACAATAAGCCATTATGACAAAAACGTCAGCAGTCTGAATTCAAACAATGAGAGCCTTGTTAAGGAAAATGCAAGTCTCAGAACCTATCAGGATAAACTTAATCAGGTTAACAATCTGATCAATTATCAGAAGATAGATCTTGCCAAGGCGAACAATGATCTTAAGGCACTTAATGCCGACATCAGAACCCTTGTCGAGATTATGAAGAATGTATCAATGACCAATGATGTTCCTGAGGGCATGAATATACTTCTGAACAACATCATGAGAGATCGTAAGCCTGATATCTGCGGTTTCTATATCAAGGAAAATGTCTTTATCGATAACGATCCATACATGGCTATTCGTATAGCCAGAGAGGGCAGTAATGATGCTCCGGCTTCAAATAAGGCAGCAGAAAAGATTCTCTCACTTCACTTCAAGGAATTATTTGATGCTGTTGTAGCCAGAGACGGTAATGATATTTATGAAATGAGTATCGATGGAAGCAATAAGAATTTCTCAAATGATTTTGGACTCAGTATGTCAAATCTTGTTGTATTTCCTGCATATCTCGATAATGATCTGTATGGTATACTTCTTGTCGGTGACAGAAGCACCGGATTCTTTGAGGGTGGATATTCATTCTTCGAGTCAGCTGTTGTAAACCTTTCCGTTTCTCTTAAAAACATACTTCTGTATCTTCAGATGCAGGATATGGCAAGGCGAGATGGTCTTACGGGTATCTATAACAGGGCTTACTTTAATGAGATATTCTACGAGATTTCAATGAAGGCATCGGATGGCGGAGATAATCTCTCTGTTGCAATGCTTGATATTGATAAATTTAAAAATGTTAATGACACCTATGGTCACCTTGCCGGCGATGCTGTCATCAAGATGGTTGCAAATGTCGTTTACACTTATGCGAAAAAGCATAAAGGTGTTGCGTGTAGATATGGCGGCGAGGAATTCCTTCTTATCCTTCCGGGCAAGGATGTTGAGGCTGCATATCGTACGGTGGTTGAGATGCACGACACCATTAAAAGTACAGAGGTTGAGTTTGAGAAATATAAGATACATGTTAATTCAAGTATCGGTATTGCTTCATTCCCTGAGACAACCAAGACTGTACATGAACTCCTCAGTAAATCCGATGAGGCTATGTACTATGGTAAGGAGCATGGACGTGGCGTTGTAATTATTGACGGACGTGAAGAGGAAACTCTTGAAAAACGTAAGTAATCATATCGTTAGTTGTTAATGATCTAGTGATTATTAATAGAATAAAAATGAAAATAAAATCGGGCAGGCTTTCTGCCCGATTATTATAAAGGAGAGATGAATAATGAAGATACTTGTTATTAATGCAGGTTCAACAACACTTAAATATCAGCTCATCAATTCGGATGATGAGTCGGTTATAGCAAAGGGTCTCTGTGAGAGAATAGGCGGCACAGGAGTTATCAACTATAACAAGAGAGACGGAAGCAAAGCTAGTGAGACAGTAGATATGCCTGATCACAGCGTTGCTCTTAAACTTGTTATTGACAGACTTACCGATCCGGAATTTGGACTTGTTAAGGATCTGTCCGAGATAGACGCCGTTGGACACAGAGTAGTTCACGGAGGAGAGAGCTTCTCTTCATCGGTTGTTGTTGATGATGAGATAATTGAAGAAATCAGAGCATGCAGTGATCTTGCTCCACTTCATAATCCGGCAAATATTCTCGGCATCAATGCGTGCAGAAAGCTTATGCCGGGTGTTCCGAATGTGGCTGTATTTGATACCGCATTTCATCAGACAATGCCTGAGAAGGCATACATCTACGGCCTTCCATATTCATATTATGAGAAATACAAGGTCAGAAGATATGGTTTCCACGGAACAAGCCACAGCTTTGTAAGCAAGAGAGCCATCGAGCTTCTCGGCAAGCCTGCAGAAGATACCAAAATCATTGTCTGTCATCTTGGCGGAGGTGCCAGCATTACTGCAGTTAAGGGCGGAAAATCTGTAGATACATCTATGGGTATGACTCCTCTTGAAGGACTTATCATGGGTACAAGATCAGGAAGCATCGATCCTGCTATCATAGAATATATCGCTCATAAGGAAGAATGCGGAATAGATGATATTATGAATATCCTCAACAAAAAGTCTGGTATATTCGGAATATCAGGTATTTCCAGTGATATGAGAGATATAGATGCCGGATATGAGAAGGGAGATAAGAAGGCAACCATAGCTTTCAAGGTTTTCTGTTATCAGGCAGCAAAGCTTATCGGCGGATATATCGCAGCAATGAATGGCGTTGATTCAATCGTTTTCACAGCAGGTATAGGTGAACACGATAATCTCGTACGTGAGGAGATCCTCAGCTACTTTGGATACCTTGGCATCACGGTTGATAAAGAAGCAAATGATAAATGCCACGATGAGGCGCTTATCAGCACAGCGGATTCCAAGATCAAGGTTTACGTAATTCCAACGAACGAAGAGCTTGCGATTGCCAGAGAGACAGTAGCACTTGTGTAATCTGAAAAAAGAAAAATAAAAAGTAGTTGACAAGTATATGCCCTGTCTGTATAATACAGAAAGTGTGATTTTCGTAAGGGAGGTGTTTCCGATATGTCAATTTGTCCAAAGAACAAGACTTCTAAGGCTAGAAGAGATAAAAGAAGAGCAAACTGGAAGATGACTTCTCCAAATCTTGTTAAGTGCAGCAAGTGTGGCTCACTCATGGTTCCTCACAGAGTATGCCAGAATTGTGGATCTTACAACAAGAAGGAGATCGTTTCAGTTGATTAATCTTGGTTTATAGATTATTAAA